>PIVL01000557.1 GCA_003354145.1 Paracoccaceae bacterium | reverse complement strand
GTGGAGCGCATTCCCGGCGACGCGAGCTTCGAGCCGGTGTCGAACTTCGCGAAGTACGTGGCGGCGAACCAGGCCCTTGTCTCGCTGCCGCCGCCGACGGTGCCGCTGCGGACCCGGCTGACCCGCGAGTGCTCGATGGTCGCTGCACAGTGCCGGGACCTGTTCGGCACCGGCGCCAAGCAGTACTTCCTGGCCGTGGACTTCGTGCGCGAGCGGGACGAGATGTACCGCATCGCAATCCCGGGCATGGAGGCAGTCCCGACGATCGAGCTGCGGTACGCGTTCTACGTGTTCTTCGAGGAGCGAACGCTGGAGGAGTGGTACCGAGACCTCACCGACGAGAGCGTGGCAAGGCTGATGAGCGCCGCGGACTTCGGCGTCATCACGGGCGTGAGCTACGGGGCCGAGCGGTTGAAGGTCGCCGCGCTGGGCAGCAGCGAGGCCGAGGACCGGGAGCGCGAGCGGGACGTCGCCCACGCCGAACAGGACGACGACGCGGAGGGGAACGCGATCGCGCCGGACTCCCGCGTGCAGACAGGGACGTGCCGCAGCAGCCGCGGCGCGATCATCGTGCTATGCGCGGTGCACGAGGAGTTCTTCGCGTACGGCGCGCTGAGGCGGGCGATTGCGAGGCTGGAAATGGCCAGGGCACCGCCGCTTGCCCCGGGCATCGGCGTGGAGGGACCTTCTGCGAGCGGCGACGCGTTGCCGGGTGCGCTCGGCGGGACCGGGGCGCCGCGGTCACCGCCGGCGATCGCGCTCGCCGCGATGTTCCCCCACAGCCCGGGCGCAGCATCGCTGGGCAGCGACCCCGTGCTGCAGTGGTGCCTGCGGCACTGCTCGGAGTCGCGGATGCTGATGGGCCAGCAGCAGCGGGCGCTTGCCGAGCTGAGCGTGTCCAGCAGCAACGTCGCCGTGCTATACGGGACGCCCGGCGCCGGCAAGACGTTCACGCTCCTCAACGTCGCAGCGTGCCTCTCCGACCGCAGCGAGGGGGAGCCGCGTACGCCGGAGCGGCCGGGATGTTGCGAGGGGCCGGCACTGGTGATATTCGCGGCGCCGACGCGCACGCTCCGCAACGACATCGCGATCATGGCCGAACAACCGCAGCTGTTCCCGGAGGACCGCGAACGACTGCTGGTCGCGGTAGGCGCGGGTCAGGAGGACGAGTTCGGCGACTGGCTCTGCCGGCGGCTGGAGGAGGCGCACGCGGCGGAGGTGGCGAGCATGCGGGAGCTGGAGCGTGCGCTGGGCGGGTACAAGACGGTCGAGCTGAGCTCGCTGACGAAGCTGCAGCTGGCCGCGCACCATCACCTCACGTTCACGGTGTACGTGAAGGGGTGGGCCACGCTGGGCGACGACGTCTTCATGTCGCTGCGGCTCGTGACGTGCACCCGCACGATGCTGCTGAAGGCGATGGCGAGGCGGGCGCCTCTCGCGAAGGTGCTGCGGGATCGTGACGTGTACGTGATCGCCGACGAGGTGGAGGACTGGAGCGAGACGGCGGCGCTGGCGGTGTGCGGCAACGCGAGGGGCGTGCTATTCGCCGGGGACATGGAGCAGCGGCTGGTGGATCCATCCATGCACGAGAGCGGCGACATGAGCGAGACGCTGCGGAGGTACTTCGAGCCGACGCTGAAGAGGGACCGCACCGCGCACAGCATGCTCGAGGGCTGCGGGGCCGCGCAGACGCGGCTGACGGTGACACAGCGCTTCGGCGACGCCATCCTGGAGGCACGGCACGCGCT
>PIVL01000253.1 GCA_003354145.1 Paracoccaceae bacterium | reverse complement strand
CGCAGGGCCTCGGCTGCGGCGGCCTCGACCAAACGCGCGGCCTCTTGGTCACTGAGTTGAGATTCAAGCGTTTCATTACGCGCTGCCAACGCAGCGGATTGTTCCGCAGTTTCGGCACCTTCATTGCGCAAATCCGCAATCAGAACCTCAAGCGCCTCGCGGCGGGCAGCGGCAAGCCGGGCAGCCTCGACCTGTTGGTCAATCTCATCGCGGCTTTGGGCCAGTGCAAGATTAAGCGCCTCTTGGTCAGACAAAAGCGTTGCCTGATCCGCCTGCAATTGGGCGCGTTCCTGTTCCAAGTCGGCCACGACACCCAAAGCGCGGTCGCGGTCGGCCAACAGGCTCGCAACCTGTGCTTCAAACCCGGTGATCTGGGTTTGCGCCTGCGCCAGCGCATCAATCTGGCGATCCCGATCCATTGTAAGCGAGGCGATCAGTGCCGCCTGTGTGTCCAGATTGGCCTGTGCCGATTCCAAATCTGTCTGGCTTTGGTTCAAGGTCGCATTCAACGCCCCCATCCGCGCCTCAAGTTGGTTGCCACGCCGCTCTTCTAACCCCAAAGCCGCCGCCAGCGCGCTTACCTCTAAGGCCAGAACGTCCAGTTCGCTTTCTTGTCCGGAAATGGTTTCACGCAAGGTGAATTGCACCACCATAAAGATGGTTAGCAAAAACATCATCACCAGCAGAAGGCCGGTCATTGCATCAACAAAACCCGGCCAGATGGACGACTGAAATCGCTGACCTGTACGGCGCGACAGAGCCATGAACTAGCCCTCCCCGCCGTCTCTTTGTGGCTTGTTCCGCCCTTGCCGGTGTCCACCTTGTGGACGTGACAGCGCCTTGACCACCAGATCAATATCTTTGCGCAGCTCAATCATGCTTTCCTGACGGCCAGCAGAGATCTCTTCGAGAATGCGCAGCATCTGCACGTCGATTGACCGCAGCCGCATCCGACTTTCGGCATCCATGCCTTCGGCCGGCCCCTGTTCACGGAACACTTCAATCAGCTGTTCCTGCCCTACCGCAATGCGTTCCAGTGCAGCACCGCCGGTATCGGCCTGCTCAAGTCGGGTGTTCATGCGGCCAATAACGTCTACCAGTTCACCCAATCGCTGATCCACAATCGAGCGGCTGACATCTGACGTTGTAAATACTTCCTGCAAGGTTTCCATCTGCTGGGACATGTGATTCAACGCAGCCGCCACTCCGCTGCTTTCGCTTGTGCCCTCTTCGCCAAAGGAGAAACTGACCTTGGTGATCGTCGAAAGCCAACCCTCAAGTTCACCATAGAACCGGTTTTGGCCTCGTCCCGCGAACAGTTCCAACAGGCCAACGATCAACGAACCCGCAAGACCCAGCAAGGACGATGCAAAGGCAACGCCCATGCCGCCCAGTTGTGATTGCAACCCTTCCATCAGGCGTTCAAACACCGTAATACCATCTTCGCCCGGTTGCGGCGCCAGATTGCCGATCGTCTTGACCATCTCAGGAACGGTGGTAGCCAGCCCGTAGAAAGTACCCAAAAGGCCAAGAAATATCAGCAGGTTAACAAGGTATCGTGTGATTTCACGCTGCTCGTCAATGCGTGTGGCAACAGAATCAAGGATCGACTGGGTCGAGGACGAGTTCAACTGCATCCGCGCACTATGGGACCGCAATAGCGCCGCCAGTGGGATCAAAAGTTTAGGCGGATTTCCGATGATCTCAGATTCGCCACTGGTGAACCGTTCGATCCAGGCGACGGACCGGATAAGCTGAACGACCTGCCCGAAACACGCCAGCACACCGATGAAGAACACGCCAACGATAAACCAGTTCAGATAGGGATTGGATTCAAAGACCGGCAACACCCGGGGCAACGCCAGAAACACACCGGCGCCAGAAAGGCCCAGCACAGTTAACATCGCCGTTATCTGACTCCACGGCTGCGAAAACTGCGGCGTCGGTTCGCGGTCTGGCTGCGCCATGCGCTCAGCTCCTGACACTCTGTCTGCTCTGTGGTCAGACTATAGAAAAAATACTCGCAATGCCAAGGCTTTATGCCATGATGCTGCGCACCCGTGTGGTCAACCAATCAAGGTCAGGGTCGTGTAGCCCAATCTCGGCAAGATGCGAAGATGTGTTGAACAAATATTCGGTGTTTGGCCCGCGCCCACCAACAGCACGAGCAATGATGTTCGCCTGTTCCTCAAGTGGCAAACCACCGCAGTATTGCACGTGGTCCGGGTCAATAATGTAGGTCAATGCGGTGATCGACTGCCCATCCTCAAGCGTTATCGGCAAATTGCGTTCAAGATAGGCCGAGGAAATCAATTCCCGCTCACGCAAATAGTCCAATGTGCGATCCTCGTGCCCGGCTTGAACAGCCAACGCAAGCCCGCGGCAACTGGCACCGATTACTGCGTCTAACGCCAGCACTAATCCCGGTTCGGTTTCGGATCCTCGATGATGGATCGAGCGCATGCAGAATGACCGGGTATAATCGCCCAATGTTGCCACTTTGGTTTGCGCCACTTCGAACCCCGGGTTCCACAGAAGAGAACCGTATCCGAATACCCACATGGTCATTTTGTTGATCCTTCTTGCCAATTGAGTTCTATAAGCACGAAAAACAGATCGGGGAAAGGGTGTTGCGGATATGAGAGCGATCAAGGTTTTGGCGGTGCTGGCCGTGGTGTGGTCGCTTTACTGGTTTGGCGCCGGATATGTACTGCGCACTGGGATCGGAGGCTGGTTTGACGGGCGTGCTGCGCAGAACTGGCAAGCCGAGTTTTCCGGCATTCAAACCGGGGGCTTTCCGCTGCGCCATGTGACAACCCTCACCAGCCCGGCGCTGGCTGATCCCGTGTCTGGGGCGGCATGGCATGGCGATTGGATAAGCTTTGACAGCCCGGCAATCTGGCCTGGACAACAGACCTTGCGATTTGCCGACACGCCACATTACCTGTCCTATTTTGACCAAACGATTGTGTTGCAGGCTCAGGATTTGATGGCCGAGCTGTATCTGAAAGCTGGACTCGCGCTTGAAATAAAACGGCTGACGCTTACCGCTGGACCGTGGGAAATTGATGACGACAAGGTTCAGTTGGCCGCCGCGCAATCGCTGGAATTAGCGATGGTTCAGCAAGAACAGCCCGAAACCTATAAGATTGATGTGAATGCCACAGACTTCGCGCCGGGTACAAAGATGCGAACCCTGCTGCAATCATCAGAATCGTTGCCGTTGGAGTTTCAGGCCTTATCGCTTGATATGACTGTCCAGTTTGATCGTGTCTGGGATCGCATGTCTTTGGAACAACGACGTCCGCAACCTCGCCGGATCGACCTGAAACTGGCAGAGATGCAATGGGGAGAGCTGCGCCTGTTTGCCACTGGCTATCTGACGGTGGACGAATTCGGCATCCCCACCGGAAAAATTGCCATCAAGGCCGAGAACTGGCGCAGGATGTTGCAGATGGCGCAGGCGTCGGGTGCATTTCCAACGCAATTGCTTGAGCCAGCGGAAAGTGTTCTGGGGCTGTTGGCGGGATTGGGCGGCAATCCCAACTCATTGGATGTAAGTTTGAAATTTAGGGACGGTTCAATTGCATTAGGACCTTTGCCGATTGGGCCAGCACCACGGATTATCCTGCGCTAACGGCAATACGGCCCACTGCGATAGCTGGCCGTATCTAGGTGGAAATGGTCTCGATGATGCCGGTCTGCCTTAGGACCCAGCACCGTGCCAAACGGTCCGCAGGCATTTTTGTGCGCCTGCGACAGAGCTTTGCCGTTTCTTCCTTTGCCCCAGTCACCGGCAACCGTAATTACGTTGCCATTTTTCATGGTAAAGGCGGAAATATCGATCGCGCGTCCTTTGCCATGTTCAGATATCCGCGCCCCTGGTTGGTTGTTGCGGGTTCGGCAGGCGTAATGCGCGGCAACGCGTAATTCGATCACTCCACCACGGTTCTTGAATGATGGGATCACTGCCTTGTCGACCCATTTATTCAGGGCTTCGGCGGTGTTGCAATCCATGGTTGCCGGGCGGCTAAGTTTGATACCAGAAACAGAGCGCACACTGACAGCTTTGTTAAAACCACAGCCTTTGATCCTGCCGGGAACATGACCGATTTTCTCGCCCTGAATATCCAAATTTCCACAAATCGCACCCTTGCGGCGTGCCCGGCGTTTGGCCATCGCCTGCTCTTCAACAACCCGAGGCCGCAGCCACGGCCGCAACGACTGGCTAAGACCGACGAAAGCAGGCAAATCAGCCCGCGCGGCCATGCTGACCATCTGCTCGGAAGGTGGGCGCATGACGGGGCGAAGGCGCGAAGGTGTTACCGGCACAGTGGCCTCAACCTCTCCGCCACGCAATGCCGGACGCAAAGAAGTATCAGGTGCAGCAGCCAGAACCGGACCAGCCAAAAGTGCCAACGCAACAGCACTCAATCGCTTCATTTCAAAGTTTTCCCACGGCCAAAATCGGCGGCGTCCGTATCCTGCCCCGCCTCAATAATGCCCCGGCGAATGGCGCGGGTGCGGGTGAAATAGTCAAACAAATGATCACCGTCGCCGGTTCTGATGGCACGCTGCAGGGCAAATAGTTCTTCGGTAAAACGGCCCAGAATTTCCAACGTCGCTTCCTTGTTGTTCAAGAACACGTCACGCCACATGGTTGGATCACTGGCAGCAATCCGGGTAAAGTCGCGAAACCCGGCTGCTGAATATTTGACGACCTCGGTATCGGTCACCCGGCGCAGATCATCGGCCACACCAACCATTGTATAGGCAATCAGGTGCGGTGCATGGCTGGTAACGGCCAGCACCAGATCATGGTGGTCGGCATCCATGATCCCGACATTGGCACCAATGGCTGACCATAGCGCTTGCAATTGTGACACTGCCGCCGGGTCAGAGCCTTCGACCGGCACCAGCAGACACCAGCGATTTTCAAACAATTCGGCAAAACCGCTCTCGGGTCCGGAATGTTCAGTACCGGCCAATGGATGGCCGGGAACAAAATGCACGCCTTCGGGCAGATGCGGCTGGATTGCATCGATAACCGCCTGTTTGACCGACCCTACATCCGTCACCGTCGCCCCCGGTTTCAACATTGGCGCAATGTCCTGCGCCAGCTGCCCCATAACGCCTACGGGTACACACAGAACCACAAGATCGGCACCTTCGACGGCCTCGGCGGCGCTGTCATATACGTGGTCACACAGACCAATCCGGCGGGCAGTATCACGGGTGGCCTTGGAGCGGGCAAATCCCGTGACTTCGCCCGCAACCCCGGCACGTTTCATTGCCCAGAACATGGACGAGGCGATATGGCCCAGCCCGATCAGGGCAACGCGGTTGTAAAGAACAGTGCTCATGTCGATTTACCTTTAAACTCTGCAACAGCGGCCACGATCCGGCGGCAGGCGGTTTCATCGCCAACCGTTATGCGCAGGGCCTTGGGTAAACCATAGCCAGCCACTTTGCGCACGATCAACCCTTGTGATTGCAGGTGGGAATCACAGGCTTCGGCCTCATTCTGGTCAGCAAACCGCACAAGGATGAAATTTGTGCACGAGGTATCAGACGGCACCCCCAGTTCAGCCAAAGCTCCGGATAACCAACTGCGCCATTTGGCATTTTTCAACCGACTGCTTTCAGCATACTCCGTATCACGGATCGACACCTCTGCCGCGGCAAGGGCAGCGACGGACACGTTGAATGGCCCGCGAACCCGGTTCAGCACGTCGATCACATGGGCTGGACCATAGCCCCAACCGACACGTAAGCCCGCTAAACCGTAAAGTTTGGAAAACGTGCGGGTCATCACGACATTGTCGCGCGCATTGATGATTGCAGCGCCCGCGTCAAACCCGTCGACAAATTCAGCATATGCCCCATCCAGCACCAACAATGCCTGCGGTGGCAAACCATCCGCCAATCGGGCCACTTCGGCCTCGCCGATCATTGTGCCAGTGGGGTTGTTGGGGTTGGCGATGAACACCAGTTTGGTGCGCTCAGTGCACCCTGCAAGAATGGCGTCGACATCAGTAACACGGTCGCGTTCAGGCACCTCAATGGGGGTTGCGCCGGCGGCCAGCGCACAAATCCGGTACATTGCAAAGCCGTGTTCTGTGTACACAACCTCATCACCCGGCCCTGCATAGGCCTGACAAAGAAATGTAATGATCTCATCACTACCGGCTCCGCAAATGATCCGGTCGGGATCAAGCCCCGTAACCTCGCCAATGGCACTGCGCAAGGCGGCGTGGTCACTTGACGGGTAACGGTGCGAATGTGCCGCCGTTTCTTTGATCGCCTCAATCGCGCGGGGGTTCGGCCCCAGCGGGTTTTCGTTTGAAGACAGCTTGAGCACGTTAGACACTCCGGCCAGATGCGCCGCACCGCCCTGATACAGTTCGATATCCAGAATTCCAGGGCGCGGAGCTATTTGGGTCATAAGGGTCCTCCTTTTTGTCTTTGCAATGTGTAACGGTGGATGAATGCCATGGCCAGATCGAAAGGCATGATAACCTCAACCGCCCGTGGTATAAATGACGTGAACGGCCCCTGGACGAAGTCGCTGCCGCGGCAATGGCGCTTGTGGCTGGCGTTGCTGGCTGATCCCGGCGGTGTGATTTTGTGAAACGATGAACCTGGTTGACGATTGGGACTTTCTCAATCGATTGACAGGAGGTTCCCATGACACATGAGAAGATCACAGCGCTTCGCGCGCGGAAGCTGGAAGATATGCGCACCCAACAGATGAGCTTTCTCAAACCTGCCTTGTTGTTGGTAAATTGTTTGTGCTTACGTTTTGAGAGCCAATATGTGTCCAGCGTATCTTTCGAGATATCAATTCCGATGGTATCATTCATTTGTCTTTTCCTTACCTTGTCTTGTCATGCGGGCCCAAAGCCCGTTCCTCGGGAAAATGATTCACTGGATCATTTTCGGAACCCTCAGAACTCCGTTCAGGTCGATAGAAAAGACGGGGGGCGACCATACTCATGCACGGTCCACAACGACCAAGAGGGGAACGGTCCGACCCCCGCCACTGCCCGTCATAATTGACATGCCGGGCAGTGGCTCCAGTTTCGCACAGGAGCTGGTCAATTC
>PIVL01000252.1 GCA_003354145.1 Paracoccaceae bacterium | reverse complement strand
TCCCAACTGCGCCGCGTTCGAGGCCGCCATCGCGCCGGTTGATGCCGATGCACTGAACGCCGCCCTCAATGCTCACAAGGCGCGACTGTCGCAGGACGCACCCAAGGTCGCCACCCGCAAGGCCAGCGAACTGGCACTGGAGGTGGTGAACGCCGTCCTACCCAACACCGTTGGCGGTTCGGCCGATCTGACCGGATCGAATAACACTCGCACCAGCGCCATGACCCCGATCGCGCCGGGCGACTTTGTGGGCGACTACATCAATTACGGCATCCGCGAACATGCGATGGCCGCTGTCATGAACGGGATTAGCCTGCATGGCGGGCTGAAGCCTTATGGCGGTACCTTCCTGGCCTTTGCCGACTACTGCCGCCCCGCCATCCGCCTGTCGGCGCTGATGAGCCAGCCGGTTACCTATGTTATGACACATGACAGTATCGGGCTGGGCGAAGACGGGCCGACGCATCAGCCGGTCGAACAAATCGCCTCGCTGCGTGCGATGCCCAATGTGAACGTCTATAGGCCTGCCGATGCGATTGAAACCGCCGAGGCCTGGGCTCTGGCGATGACTGACACGACCACACCGTCGGTTCTGTGCCTGTCGCGGCAAGGCTTGCCGACCCTGCGTCAGAACCACACCGACACCAACATGACCGAGTGCGGCGCATATGTTCTGCGCGAGGTGCCCGAGCGTGACGTGACCCTGATCGCGACCGGCTCCGAGGTCGAGATCGCTCTGAATGCCGCCGACCAGCTGGCTCGGGAAGGCATCAACGCTGCCGTCGTCTCGGCCCCGGGTTTCGAGCGGTTCAGCCGACAGGACGCCGCCTATCGCGCGGAGGTGCTGGGCACCGCCCCCCGCGTCGGTGTCGAGGCGGCAATCGCCCAAGGCTGGGCCGAACTGCTGGGCCATGACAGCGCCTTTGTCGGCATGACCGGTTTCGGCGCATCGGCCCCGGCGCCCGAACTATACGAACACTTTGGAATAACCCCGGCGGCGGTCGCCACGGCTGCGCGAACACTTTTGACCTGAGGAGACCTGAATGACAGTCCGAGTTGCAATCAACGGCTTTGGCCGAATAGGACGCTGCACCCTGAACGCAATCGCCGAAAGCGGGCGCAACGACCTGCAAGTGGTCAAACTCAACGCCACCGGTCCGATCGAAACGGCGGCACATCTGCTGAAATACGACAGCGTTCATGGCCGCTTTTCGGGCG
This sequence comes from Paracoccaceae bacterium, assembly GCA_003354145.1. Taxonomy (GTDB): domain Bacteria; phylum Pseudomonadota; class Alphaproteobacteria; order Rhodobacterales; family Rhodobacteraceae; genus NORP181. The sequence goes on along the minus strand of PIVL01000252.1, from coordinate 5,907 downwards.
ACATCCGGGTGGCTGGCGATACGATGGATGTGGGCCACGGTCCGATGAAAGTGTTTTCGACCTATGACCCGCAAGAGCTGGACTGGGCCGGTGTCGATGTGGTGCTGGAATGCTCGGGTCAATTCAACTCGCGCAGCGCCAGCGCCGTGCATTTGCAGCAGGGTGCGAAAAGGGTACTGATATCGGCCCCCGCCAAGGGGGCTGACCGCACCGTGGTGTTCGGCGTCAACCATGACGAGATGCGCCCCGGCGAACTGGTGATCTCTAACGGATCGTGCACCACGAATTGCCTGGCTCCTCTGGCCAAGGTGTTGAATGACGCCGTGGGCATCGAAAGCGGCATTATAACGACGGTGCATTCCTATACCGGCGACCAGCCGATGCTGGACCGCCGCCACAATGACCTTTATCGCGCACGTGCCGCAGCGATGAGCCTGATCCCCACCTCGACCGGAGCCGCCAAAGCCATCGGAGACGTTCTGCCCGAACTGAAGGGCAGGCTCGATGGCTCAGCCATCCGGGTGCCCACCCCCAATGTTTCGGCGGTCGATCTGACGTTTCGCGCGGCTAAATCGGTCAGCACGAAGGATATTAACGCGATCATGGCCGAGGCCGCTGAAAACGGCATGCGCGGCATCATCAGCTATGAGACCGAGCCCAAGGTTTCGGTCGACTACAACCACGACACCCATTCGACCAACTTTGCCAGCGACCAGACCAAGGTGATGGATAGCCGGCTGGTTCGGGTGCTGGCCTGGTACGACAACGAATGGGGATTTTCCAACCGCATGGCCGACAACGCGGCCCATATGGGGCGGCTCTGATCGCCCGAGGAGTAGAGATATGTCACTGATAACACTAAGACAATTGTTGGATCACGCGGCCGAACATGGCTATGGCGTGCCCGCTTTCAACATCAACAACATGGAGCAGGGTCTGGCGATCATGCGCGCCGCAGATGCGGTGGATGCGCCGGTGATCCTGCAAGCATCGCGCGGGGCGCGCGGCTATGCCGGGGACATCATGCTGCGCCATATGGTGGTGGCTCTGTCCGAAATGTACCCGCATATCCCGGTCTGCCTGCACCAGGACCACGGCAACAACGAGGCGACATGCCTGACCGCCATCCGCCATGGGTTCACCAGCGTGATGATGGACGGCAGCCTTGCGGCGGATATGAAGACGCCTGCGTCCTATGACTATAACCTCGACATCACCAAGCGCGTCACCGACGCCGCCCATTGGGTTGGTGCCTCGGTCGAGGGTGAACTGGGCGTTCTAGGCTCACTCGAGACAGGCGAAGCGGCGGAAGAGGATGGCTCGGGCGCAGTTGGCAAGCTCAGCCAGGACCAGCTACTGACAGATCCAGATCAGGCGGTCGATTTCGTGATGCGTACCCAGTGCGACGCGCTGGCCATTGCCTGTGGCACCAGCCACGGCGCCTACAAGTTCTCGCGCAAGCCCGATGGAGACATCCTGTCTATGGCCACGATTGCGGCTATCCACGACAAACTGTCTTCGGTGCATCTGGTGATGCATGGCTCGTCTTCAGTGCCCCAAGAGTTGCAGGACCTGATCAACGCCTATGGCGGAGACATGCCCCAGACCTATGGCGTGCCCGTAGAAGAGATCGAGCGTGGTATCCGCATGGGCGTGCGCAAGGTCAATATCGACACCGATTGCCGGATGGCCATGACCGGCCAGTTCCGCAAAATAGCGCAGGAGAACCCCACCCAGTTTGACCCTCGCAAATTCCTGACCGCCGCAATGGGCGAGATGGAGAAATTGTGCCGCGACCGATTTGAGCGGTTTGGTACCGCAGGCCATGCCAGCGCGATCACTGTGATCGACATGGACGACATGGCCCGCCGCTACAGCGACGGCACCCTTTCGCAAAACACAGCAACGGCCCGGGCGGCCGAATAACAGGAGGTATCCAAAATGGATCAGTCAAACCGCTATGCACGTCTGGACCTGAACGAGGCAGACCTGATCGCCGGGGGCAAGCATGTGCTTGTCGCCTATATCATGAAACCGAAACCCGGCTTTGACGGCTATCTGGCCACGGCTGCGCATTTCGCCGCCGAAAGTTCGACCGGGACAAATGTGGACGTTTCCACAACGGACGATTTCACCCGTGGCGTCGATGCGCTGGTTTACGAAATCGACGAAGAAAAAGAGCTGATGAAGATCGCTTACCCAACCGATCTGTTCGACCGCAACATTACCGATGGCCGGGCGATGATCTGTTCGTTCCTGACGCTGTGCATTGGCAACAATCAGGGCATGGGCGACGTGGAATATGCCAAGATACATGACTTCTATGTGCCGCCCGAGTTCCTGCGCCTGTTTGACGGACCGTCAACCACCATCGCCGACATGTGGCGGGTTCTGGGGCGTCCGCATGTGGATGGCGGTTTCATTGTTGGCACCATCATCAAGCCCAAGCTGGGCCTGCGTCCGCAGCCCTTTGCCGATGCCTGTTATGACTTCTGGCAGGGTGGGGATTTCATCAAGAATGACGAGCCGCAGGGCAACCAGGTATTCGCCCCGATGAAGGAAACCATCGCTTTGGTCGCCGACGCGATGAAGCGCGCGCAGGACAAGACCGGTCAGGCCAAGCTGTTTTCGGCCAACATCACCGCCGACGATCCGTTCGAGATGATCGCGCGTGGGGAATACATCCTCGAGACATTCGGTGAAAACGCCGACCACGTAGCGTTTCTGGTCGATGGCTACGTGACCGGCCCGGCGGCCATCACCACCGCGCGCCGCCAGTTCCCGCGCCAGTACCTGCATTATCACCGTGCGGGTCACGGGGCGGTGACTTCCCCGCAGGCCCAGCGTGGGTATACCGCCTTCGTTCTGTCGAAAATGGCACGGATGCAAGGGGCCAGTGGTATCCACACCGGCACCATGGGTTTTGGCAAAATGGAGGGCGAGGCCGCGGACAAGCTGATGGCCTACATGATCACTGATGACAGCGCGGACGGTCTCTATTTCCATCAGGAATGGGCGGGGATGAACCCGACCACGCCGATCATCTCGGGTGGCATGAATGCGCTCAGGATGCCCGGTTTCTTTGCCAATCTCGGCCATTCCAATCTTGTGCTGACTGCGGGCGGCGGCTCGTTCGGCCACATCGACGGCGCGGCAGCTGGCGCGACCTCGCTGCGCCAGGCCGAACAATGCTGGAAAGAGGGTGCCGATCCGTTGGAATTCGCCAAGGACCATAAGGAGTTCGCCCGCGCCTTCGAAAGCTTTCCTGGTGACGCCGATCAGATATTCCCCGGCTGGCGCGAAGCATTGCGGATCAATTCGGCCGCATAAAGCAGCGGGGGGCAGGCAAACCGTCTGCCCCGCCACAACCCGACCCAATACCGGAGAGCACTCATGACATTCGACCGTTCCATAAAGATCGCCCCGTCGATCCTGTCCGCCGATTTCGCAAATTTTGGCCGCGAGATTCAGGCCATCGAAGCACAAGGTGCCGATTGGGTTCATGTCGACGTTATGGACGGCCATTTTGTCCCCAACCTGACCTTTGGTCCACCCGCGGTCAAAGCGTTCCGGCCCCATGTGAAAACCTTCATGGATGTGCACCTGATGATTGCGCCAGTGGACCCGTATATCGAGGCTTATACCGATGCGGGCGCTGACATGATCACCGCCCATGTCGAGGCTACGCCGCACATTCACCGCACCCTTCAGGCGATCCGCGCCACCGGAGCCAAAGCAGGGGTCAGCCTGAACCCCGGCACCCCGCTGAGCGCGATCGAGCACCTGATGGACCTCGTAGATATGGTTCTGATCATGACCGTGAACCCCGGCTTTGGCGGACAAAAGTTCATCCACTCCGGGATCGAGAAAACCCGTCAGGCGCGGGCGATGATCGGCGACCGTCCGATCCATATCCAGATTGATGGCGGCGTGACGCCCCAAACTGCGCCACTGGTGGCCGAGGCCGGGGCCGACGTGCTGGTCGCCGGCTCTGCGGTATTCCGGGGCGGGTCGGTTGAAAATCCCTCGCCATACGGCGACAATATCCGGGCAATCCGCGAGGCGGCAGAAAACACCCGTGCCGCGGCTTGACGCTGTAACCGTGATGAACTGGAAAGGAATGCACTATGGCCGCCACCCCGCCTGTCTGCGACTTCGGCTGGAAAGCCCCCGATTTCTCGCTGCCTTCGACCGAGGGTGGCACCGTTTCGCTATCTGATGCTGCCGGTCCCAATGGCCTTTTGGTCATGTTCATCTGCAACCACTGCCCCTATGTCCGCAGCGTCCTTGACCGCATCATCCGCGACGGGCGCGATTTGATGGCTCTTGGCGTCGGCGTGGTGGCGATCAGCTCGAACGATGCGGTTGCCTATCCTCAGGATGGATTTGACAAGATGGGCAAACTGGCCCGCTCCGAGGGGTTTCCCTTCCCATATCTCCATGACGAAGACCAAAGCGTCGCCCGCGCCTATGGCGCTGCCTGCACCCCGGATTTCTTTGGCTTCAACGCCGACCTGAAGCTGCAATATCGTGGACGGCTCGATGCCTCGCGCAAAGAGGCCGGGGCAGAAAACCTGCGCCGGGATCTGTACGAAGCTATGAAACAGGTGGCCGAAGCCGGACTGGGGCCAACCGATCAGGTTCCCTCAATGGGCTGTTCGATCAAATGGAAAGACCCCGCATGAGCGCGATCATATTTGATCTGGACGGCACGCTAGTGGACAGCGCGCCCGACATTCAGGCCGCAGCCAACACAATGCTTGGTGAGGAAGGGCGCGAACCGCTCGACCTGATGACCATCATCTCGTTCATCGGCAATGGGCTGCCAAAACTTGTCGAAAGGGTTCTGCGCGCGAGCAGAATTGATGGCGCCGAATTTGATCGCCTTTATTCCCGTGTTGCCGGGATTTATGGCAAAAACGCCTCGGTACTGACCTGCCCATATGAATGGGTTCCCGAGACGCTGGCAGAACTCAAATCCCAAGGCTTTCGGCTTGGCGTCTGCACCAACAAACCCGAAGCTCCGACCCTGGCGATCCTGTGTGATCTGAGTCTCGACGGTCTGTTCGATGTGGTCATCGGCGGTGACAGCACACCCGCTAGAAAACCAGACCCGACACCACTGCTGGCTGCGGCCCGTGCCCTGGGCGGAGATGCGCCGCTCTTTGTCGGTGACAGCGAGGTCGACGCGGAAACGGCGGTGAACGCGGGCGTTACTTTCGCCCTTTTCACTGAAGGTTACCGCAAGTCGCCCGTGACCCGCATTGTGCATCGCTATTCTTTTTCCGATTTCCGTGCTCTTCCTGAGTTCGCAGCAATTTCAGCATTGGAGCACACCTGATGCTCAAGGCTTGATCTTTGACGTCGACGGCACGCTTGCCGAAACCGAAGAGGCGCACCGCGCCGCGTTCAACCCCGCCTTTAAAGAATCCGAGCTGCGCTGGAACTGGTCGGTCGAAGACTACCGGGAACTGTTGAAAACCACTGGCGGCAAGGAGCGGTTTAGGACTTTTCTGGATTGGCACGAGGCAAGCGAGGCCACGATCGACACCGACGACATCCCCTCATTGCACGCGCTAAAAAGGCGCCACTATGTCGAGGGTCTTTAAACAACAATCCCGGGTTTTGGCCCGCCTGTGCGCGGTAGAAACAGCCTGTGCTATGCTGCAGCCTTGGAGGGTAGCGGCCGTTTGCTTATTGGTGGCATCGCACCCCGTTAAAAAACGTGGTCCATGGGCTGATGCGTACTTGAGAGTGGTGACACCGTTTTACGGTGATCCCGGTTAGGAAGATGACGATTTGGCATAGCTCAGACCCTCCTGTTGGCACTTTCCCGGAGGTATTATCATGGCCAGAAAAACGACAATCCCACAGCCAACGCTCAAACCGGTGAACGGCAATGCGGCA
>PIVL01000556.1 GCA_003354145.1 Paracoccaceae bacterium | reverse complement strand
CCTGCCTTGCAGGCGTCCGTGAACAACTCGCCGGAAGAAGATTCGCCGCTGGCTTCGCCGTCGACGCTCTGCCGTCTTGAGAACCGGATCAAACGTAAAGAACTCGTTGCGATGAACAAGCTTTTTGTCGAACTGTTCATCGAATCTTTTGATATGCCGCCGGAAGAAATCATTCTCGACTTTGACGCGACTGACTGCGAGATCCACGGCGAGCAGGAAGGCCGATTCTACCACGGCTACTATGACAACTATTGTTTTCTGCCCCTCTATGTTTTCGCCGGCGAGCAGATTCTTTGTGCGTACCTTCGCTCGGCAAAGATCGACGGAGCCAGCCACGCCGGGCCGATTCTGGCTCTTTTGACAAAGCGACTTCGGGCCGCATTTCCTGACGTTCGCATCGTTTTTCGCGGTGACAGCGGCTTTTGTCGTCCCAAGCTGCTTGGCTGGTGCGAGCGGCACGACGTCAATTACATTGTCGGCATCGCGCAAAACAAACGCCTCAATGCTCAAAGCGATTTCTATCATTTTGGAGCTGAAACACAGTACCTTCTGACCGGCGAGCGACAGCGACTCTTTGGCGAAATCCAGTACGCCGCCAAGTCGTGGCGGCGCGAGCGGCGCATTATCGTCAAGTCCGAGCACTCCGAGAGGGGAAGCAACCCTCGCTATGTCGTAACGAATCTTTTGGGCGACGCCCAGCAACTTTACGACGAGGTTTACTGTGCTCGCGGCGACATGGAGAATCGCATCAAAGAGCAGCAACGAATGCTTTGGGCCGACCGAACGAGCTGTCATGAATTTCATCCAAATCAGTATCGCCTCTTGCTGTCGGGCTTTGCCTACGTGCTGATGGAAACGTTTCGGCGAACAGTTCTGAATACTACTCCACTGAAGAAGGCCCAGGTTTCAACGATCCGCTTGAAGCTCTTCAAGATCGGAGCCCGAGTAACGGTCTCGGTACGTCGCGTGGTCTTTCACATGTCGAGCAGCTATCCGTACCAAGAGCTATACCATGCGATTTGCGCCCGTCTCTTGGGCAGAGATGGCTTGGCAATGTCCCCTGGCTGAGTGGACTGACAACTGAAAAGAGCGTAACCCCCGCTGGGGGAAAGGGGGCGTTCTGCGCATCGAAGGCAAGGCGTCGAAAAATGGCCCCCTTTTCGCCCCCGCGTCCCATCTTCGCCCCCGCGCCAGCCGCAAAGGCCAACCGATGAAATATGCGGGCTAGCGTCCATAATAGGGACCCACAATGAACCTGGATGGGGCGAATTTATTGAACTCCTACGGAGTTCCGCTCCACAGCCCCAGGGGTAGTAGCAAGCGACAGCTCAAGGATCGCTGGCGAGTGCGCCAGTGCTATCAAGAAAACTACGACTTGACCGTGCCACCAGCCGGTACTCTGATTACCTCGATATTAGGTTTCTCAAGAGCTGCTACATCCACAATGTGGTTCAGGCAATTGAATCCATAATGTATTATCGGGCCGGGGAAGAAGTCACTGGCGAATGTGCTGGCCCGGACATAATCCAAAAACTTGGACTTTCTGTACACACAGGCTATTCGGCCTGTGTGTATCTCTTCTTCATCCATCTGAGTGAACGATTCATCTCGTATTGAGTAAGCAACGTACCTCTCGAAAAGAACCTCGTATGCGAAGCACCGCTCATCAGAAACGATGGACGCAGCTTCACCACAATCACGCCCTGAAACAACAAAGGATTGAGGGTTGTTGTCCGATTGTGCTTCCTCAATAACC
>PIVL01000010.1 GCA_003354145.1 Paracoccaceae bacterium | reverse complement strand
GGTCGCAAATTTATGTCTAACCCATCCATTATTGCCAAATCGGGACGCCCGAAAAACTTGTTCGCTTCGGCCTCGGTGAACCCGGCTATCCGTGTTGCTTCCATCCAGGCGCTGATCTTGTCGGCCTTTTTGATCTGACGCTTGATCTTGACCGGGATCTGCGCTGGCAGGCCAAAACGCAAATGGATCGCCGCGACCAGACGGTCATCCAATTCTCCATACCCCGGACCCACTGCTGCCTTAACCGGAGAAATCATATCACCGATCACATATTCCGGCGCATCGTGCAACAATGCAGCTAACCTCCATTTAGGGTCTGCCTTTGGGACCATGCGGCCAAATAACTCTTCGACCAGCAAAGAATGTTCGGCCACTGAATAGGCGAAATCCCCCACTGTTTGGCCGTTCCAACGCGCCACAAAGGCGAGCCCGTGTGCAATATCCTCGATCTCGATATCCACCGGCGTTGGGTCAAGCAGGTCAAGCCGACGACCCGATAACATTTTTTGCCATGCCCTTGGCTGTGTTGCCATTATGTTACTACCCTTTGCCTCTGCCATGTTTTTGCCACAATTGCGGCGCAACCTGTAAGTCATCTAATCACATGCTGCCAAGCTTTATTGAATACCCGTGTTTTGAAAACGGGGGCTGTGATTACGATTTAAGTGTCGAGGGGGGTTCGCGTTACTCCTCCCGACGCGTACCCCTCTCAGACTAGAAACCACTTAGAATAGAGGAGCTTGAAATGTTCAAACGTTTATTAGGACTATCCTTGCTATTCGGGATGGCGGCAACAGCCCCACCCGCAGTGGCCGCAGCAAATTGCGAATTGCGCGAAGCCGTAATTCAAAAACTCAGCACCAAGTATTCTGAACACCTTGCTGCTGGAGGACTACAAAAGGTTCAGGGTACCCAGACTTTGATGGAAATCTGGGCTTCGGTTGAAACCGGAACATTTACGGTTTTGTTGACCAATCCGAACGGCGTAAGCTGCATCGTAGCCGCCGGAACAGACTATTTTGAAGCGATCCCGAAGGCAGAGCCAGAAGGCACCGCCGGGTAGTGGTGGCTGCCAACAGCAAACTCATTGTACCTGATTTCAAGGGGTGCTAAACGCGCATCTAGAAAATTAGGAGTAAAGCTGTGCCTGTGGATTATATTGTTAAAGACATTTCCCTCGCGGATTTTGGTCGCAAAGAGCTGACCATCGCAGAAATGGAAATGCCCGGCCTGATGGCCCTGCGCGAAGAATACGGTGACAGCAAACCGCTAAAAGGCGCTCGGATTGCTGGCAGCCTGCACATGACCATTCAAACAGCCTGCCTGATCGAAACTTTGGTGGCATTGGGTGCCGAAGTGCGCTGGGCCTCGTGCAACATCTTCTCTACGCAGGATCACGCTGCAGCAGCGATTGCGGCAGCAGACATTCCTGTGTTTGCAATCAAAGGCCAGTCGCTTGTTGAACACTGGGATTATCAGGACCGTATTTTCCTGTTTGAAGAAGGCGGCTGTAACCTGATCCTGGATGATGGCGGCGATGCCACACTGTATGTTCTGCTGGGCGCGCGCGCCGAGGCCGGTGAAACCGATCTTTTGGAAATTCCAACCTCTGAAGAAGAAGAAGCGATTTTTGCGCAAATCAAAAAACGCATGGCAGCTTCTCCTGGTTGGTTCACTAAACAACGTGATATGATCCAAGGCGTTTCTGAGGAAACCACAACCGGCGTGTTTCGTCTGTATGAGTTGGTTGAGAGCGGTCAACTGCCTTTCCCTGCGATCAATGTAAATGACAGCGTTACCAAATCGAAGTTCGACAACAAATACGGCTGCAAAGAGTCTCTGGTAGACGGTATTCGTCGCGCTACAGACACCATGATGGCGGGCAAAGTGGCCGTGGTTTGCGGCTATGGCGATGTCGGCAAAGGTTCTGCTGCGTCGTTGCGTGGCGCTGGCGCCAGGGTGAAAGTCACCGAGGTAGACCCTATTTGTGCGCTTCAGGCGGCAATGGACGGGTTTGAGGTGGTCATTCTTGAAGACGTTGTTGCTGATGCAGACATCTTCATCACAGCCACTGGCAACAAAGACGTCATCCGCATCGAGCACATGCGCGAAATGAAGGATATGGCGATTGTCGGCAACATCGGCCATTTCGACAACGAAATTCAGTTGGCCAACCTGAAGAACCACAAATGGACTAACATTAAAGAACAGGTGGATATGATCGAGATGCCATCAGGCAATCGTCTGATCCTGCTATCCGAGGGTCGTTTGGTGAACCTTGGCAACGCCACTGGCCACCCGTCATTTGTTATGTCGGCCTCATTCACCAACCAGACGCTGGCGCAGATCGAATTGTGGACCAAAGGCGATGACTACGAAAACAAGGTCTATTTTTTACCCAAACATCTTGATGAAAAGGTCGCGCGTCTGCATCTTGCGAAAATCGGTGTGAAACTTTCAACCCTGAGTGGCGAACAGGCGTCTTATATCGGGGTCAAACCCGAAGGTCCGTTCAAGCCGGAACACTACCGGTATTGATCCTTAGATCGCTTAAAGACCAGAGCCGCCAAAATGGGCGGCTCTGATCATTTGGTTTTGGGGAAGTTAAGGCTTTAATACTCAAGCTTTAGATATCAATCGTCTCCTCGCGCATTTGCAGATCAGCGGGACCAAATCGAAGGATCGGTACCCTGACAATTACTGGGGAACTGTCGCCAACAATTCCCTTTGTATAACATGTTTTGAAGGTTAGGATTTGGTACATCTGGGAGTTTCCCGGAAATGAAATTAATTTTAACACTTCAAGCGGAGCCAATAGCATGAGCAAGAGAGATGACTTGATCGCGCAATATGCGGATGATCTGAAGAACAAATGCGGCATATCCGCTGATATGGATCTGCTGACCAAAGTAACCATTGGCTGTGGTCCGGCTGTTTACAACGCGGATTCGTCAACTGTTGCGGCCACTCAGGAACATGAGCTTGAGACCGTCAAAAACAATTTTCTCATAAAGAAACTGGGACTTTCTGACGGGCCAGAACTTATGGAAGCGATCAACAAAGCCATCGAAACCTATGGCAAATCCGAGCGCAACAAATATCGCGCAGTGGTTTATTACATGTTGACCAAGCACTTTGGGAAAGAGTCTATTTACGGTTAAAACCCCTGAATTCAAAACTGGAAATACCTGCCAAATCTTGACGGGCCTTATTCATTGCATGGTATTTGAACTACTTGGCGCTAGGAATTTGGCCCGGATATTGCTAGTTGTTTCTTGTCCGGCCAGGAAGGCCAGAACCTAATATTCGAGACGCGTGTGGTGGAGTATACACGTGGGTGAGAGGGAGGGTTCTGACATTGTCCACGTCAGACCCCTCCCGGAGTATTAGCAAGAATCAAACCGCTGGAAAGACCCTCACGCTCTAATAGTGACAGTCTGTTGCACGATTAATCGGCTTTCGTCTGCCCCATCGCGCAGACCGTCTTCCATTCGTCTGCCGCTACGGGCTGGACAGACAACCGAGAATTCTTGACCAGCACCATTTCGGCAAGCGATTCATTTGCCTTGATTTGGTCTAACGAAACAGATTTCTCAAAGCTGCGCACGGCTTTGATATCAACGCATTCCCAGCGGTCATCATCCGTAGTACTGTCCGGATGTGCTGTCGCGCAAACCTCAACAATACCAACCACCGATTTTTCCTTCTGAGAGAGATAGAAAAATCCACGATCACCGATCTTCATTTCACGCATGAAATTGCGCGCCTGATAGTTGCGCACGCCGTCCCATTCCTCGCCAGCGTCACCTTTGGCAACCTGATCGTCCCAACTCCATGTCGAAGTCTCAGATTTGAAAAGCCAGTATGCCATGTCACTCTTCCTTTAAGGGGCGTGCCAGTAATTGTGCCATTGCTTCGGCTAATGTCAATTTCTGATCAAGCAGGGCCACAACGCAATCGGTGATCGGCATGTCCAAGCCCATCCGCGTTGCATTTGCTGCCACGGCGCGCGCAGTTGCAGCGCCTTCAACCGTAATCGAAGAATCAAAACTGTCACCCCGTCCAAGACTTAAACCCAAGCGGTAATTACGAGACTGATCTGACGTGCAGGTTAGCGCCAGATCACCAAAGCCCGAAAGCCCCGCCAGTGTTTCTGCCCGCGCGCCCAGCGCCAATGCCATCCGCTGCATTTCCGCATAGCCACGCGTCATCAACGCAGCGCGCGCACTGTCACCCAATCCGGCACCAATCACCGCGCCACATGCAACAGCAATGATGTTTTTCAGCGCCCCACCCAATTCAGCACCGATTGTGTCCGTTGTGCGATAAAGTCGCAAGTTTGCCGTTGTTAGACTCTGTTGCAAGGTTTTTCCCAGATTGGCATTAGCGCAGGCCAGTGTCAGTGCAGTCGGTAGGCCCCGCGCGATGTCGTGGGCAAAGCTGGGGCCTGTCAGCAAGGCTGAATTGGTGTTCGGCAGACAATCGGCCATGACAGCAATTGGTCCCATTCCGGTTTTCAATTCAACCCCTTTGCAGCAGGCGACAAGCGTTCGATTCATCAGTTCATCATGGTAAGTATCGAGAAGCGAGCGCAGTTGCTGCATCGGGACAGCCAATAACAGGATTTCATCCTGCGCCATTTCAGTAGTTATGGTAAGCGATTGGGGCAGAGTAATGCCTGGCAATCGAGCAGCATTGATGCGTGTACTTTGCATGTCCTGCACGTGGCTTTCAGATCGCGACCAAAGTGTAACAGGCCCCTTGCTTGCCAACGACACTGCCAAAGCCGTGCCAAATGCACCGGATCCTATCACTGCAACGCTCATGCTTTTGGTCCTTTTTTGCCGCTACCCAGCATTGCCGGACTTGTCTGATCCAATGGCCATCGCGGACGGGCAGCCAAATCCATACCGTCGCGCGCACCGGCTTCATACCGCTCTAACCCAGCATAAGCGATCATCGCGGCATTGTCTGTACACAGCGCCAAGGGTGGAGCGGTAAAAGATAGATCCAATCCCGCTGAAATAGACTCTAACCCTGCACGAATAGCCCGGTTTGCGGCCACGCCTCCGGCAACAGCAAGCGTCGGGACATCAGGATTTTCGGCCAAATATAACGCGCACGCACGGCGGGTTTTTTCGACCAGAACATCGACAACAGCCTGCTGAAAGCCTGCGCATAAATCGACTCTATCTTGACGTTTCAGACCGCCATTGTCGGCAACAACTTGATCGCGCAATCGCAGCAAAGCGGTTTTTAGTCCGGAAAATGAAAGATCACATCCGGGGCGATCCAACATAGGTCGCGGAAAATGGAACCGTTTGGCATCACCGTTCACCGCTTCGGCCTCAACAGACGGCCCACCGGGTTGAGGCAAACCCAAAAGACGCGCGGTTTTGTCGAAGGCTTCGCCCGGCGCATCATCAATAGTGCCACCCAGTCGGCTAAAATCTTCTGGACCGCGTGCGATCAGGAATTGGCAATGACCGCCAGACACCAGCAACATCAGATAAGGATAGGCAATGCCATCAGTCAGGCGTGGTGTCAGCGCATGGCCCGCCAAATGGTTAACGCCGATCAGTGGCAGACCCGTCGCGGCACTAATGCCTTTGGCACACATGACCCCCGACAGCACCCCGCCAATCAGTCCCGGCCCGGCTGTAACCGCAATCGCATCCAGATCACCTAGACCAACCCCTGCCTGATCCAGCGCATCGCGCACACAAAGGTCGAGCTTTTCGGCATGCGCCCGGGCCGCCAGTTCGGGAACGACGCCACCAAAGGCGCTGTGCAGTTCGGTCTGGCCAAACACCACGGACGACAAAATCTGCGCCGGTTCGCCTTGCGTTTGGCGCACAACAGCGGCCGCTGTATCGTCACAACTGCTCTCTAGTCCCAGAATTGTGGTTGTCTTTGCCATCGCCTGACCGTTGATTTGTGTCAGGGCCGCAGGTATCATCAAGGCTGTTGGCAAACAATCCCGGGGTTTTGGACAATGACGCAGCCCATGACCTTGCTCATGACGCGCCCATATTCGGCCTCGCGCCGATTTGTCGGGCTGTTGCCTGATGCGGTTCGATCGAAAGTGGATGTTTGTTATGCGCCGCTGATCCGCATTGCACCGCTGACTGATCACATATCGCTTGGCGATACCGCTGCGTTGATATTCACCTCGACCAACGCGGTTGATCTGGCCAGCACCCTTATTCAGGATCGGTCAGTGCCGGTGTATTGCGTCGGATCGGCAACAACACAGGCCGCCAGAGACGCAGGCTGGACCGCCCAGTTTATGGGAACAACCGCAGAAGGTTTGATTGAAACGCTGACGGCGTTGGGTCCAGACGGGCCAGCGCTGCACCTGTGTGGAGTACATACACGTAATTCAATTCCCGAACGTCTGACTGCCGCCGGATTCAAGACAACATCACTTGCCATATATGATCAAATCGCTGAACCGCTAACGGAACAGGCCGTTGATGCACTAAACGGTTCATTCCCCGTCATCGCGCCTCTTTTTTCACCCCGGACTGCGCGACAATTTGCCAACCAGACGACAACATGCGCACCAATTTGGCTGGCGGCACTTAGCAATGAGGTGGCTAAGCCATTAAAATCGCTTAATTATCAAAAAATGTTGATTTGCGATCAACCAGACGCGGCGACCATGTGCAATAACATTGAAATTCTTGTGAATGCTGCAGGTCGGGTTGAGACGGGTCAAAGTGCGAAGTAGTGTCAAACAACAAAGCAACGTTTCGATTTAGAATCATGGGGGCAGACAAATATGGCTGACACAAACAAACCTGACCCCGAGACTGAGCCGGTAGATGAAGAACACACCGACTCTATAACATTGGATGAGCCCAAGACAGATGACGCACCGGACGAGGATACTCTGGACGAGGATACTCTGCCCGACGAGTCTGAAGCAGAACCCGTAACAGAACCAGCTGAGGCCGCGCCAGAGGTTACTCCCGAACGGGTGGTTGAAAAGCGCAGCGTTTTCGTTCCGGCAGTGCTAGGCGGAATTCTCGCGGCGGGTCTTGGGTTCGCGGCTGCACAGTCTGAACTGCTCGAAAGTTATTTCCCTAATTCCAAGGCAGATCAGGTCGTAACAGAACTGCAACAGGCTATGGCAGATCAGTCAATACAGATCGCTGCACTGAAAGATCAGATTTCGGGTCTCAAGATACCTGACTTGTCGGGTGTTGAAACACAAATGACTGCCCTGTCGGCGCAGATTTCACCCTTGTCGACGTCAGTAAACGGGCTTGAGACCCAACTGACCACACTGAACACATCTTTAGCCGCATTGGCAGACCGGGTAACAGCCGTTGAAAAGCGTCCGATTTCCGAAGGTGTTTCGCAATCAGCTATCGACGCCTACGAGAATGAACTGAAGCGTTTGCAGGACTCGATGGCCACTCAGCGTGCCAATGTCGAGTCGATGATCGAAACCGCCAAGGCGGTTGAGGCGGATGCGAAAAAAACGCGGGCAGATGCCGCCGGTGTCTTACAGGTGGCCGCCAACAAAGTGTTGTTGGCGAAACTTCGTGAGGATCTGCAGTCAGGATCATCCTATGCGACCGTGCTGGATGACCTAACGACGAATGGTGTAAAAATACCGGACGGCCTTTCAGCATCAGCCGCTACCGGTGTGACCACACTGGCCGCATTGCAGGATAAATTTCCACAAGCGGCGCGCGCAGCTCTGGCCATGTCACGGGACGCAAATAAAACCACAGATACTGGAATAACCGCATTTTTCCGCCGTCAGCTTGGTGCGCGCTCGGTATCTCCACGTGATGGGGACAGCGCCGACGCTATTTTGTCTCGCGCCGAGGCCGCCCTGACCAATGGTCAGGTTTCGGTCGCACTTGATGAGCTGGCAAAATTGCCGGACGATGTTAAGGCGACTATGGCGGACTGGATGGAACCTGCGAAAACTCGACTGGCGGCCATCACGGCGTCTGACGCGCTTGGGCGTGAATTGAACACAAAGTAAAGGGTCTGCCATGTTGTGGTCATTGATCAAAATTCTGATTTTCGTGGCAATCATCGCACTTTTGACGATGGGCGCCGGTATGTTGCTGGAAACCCAAGGTGGTATCCAAATTACAGTGGCCGGTACGGAATATACGCTTGGGCCGTTCCAGTCGGTGGTTGCCGGTTTGACGCTGATAGTATGCCTTTGGCTGTTTCTCAAACTGTTGTCGCTGCTGGTGGCGACGCTGAAATTCTTAAACGGGGATGAAACGGCATTGTCGCGGTATTTCGACCGTAGTCGCGAACGCAAGGGGTATCAGGCCTTGTCAAATGGGTTGATGGCTCTGGCCTCGGGCGAAGGACGGGTTGCCATGGCGCAGGCGGCTAAAGCCGAGAAGTATTTGAAAAAGCCGGAACTAACCAATCTGCTAACAGCGCAAGCTGCTGAAATGTCAGGGAACACCAAAAAGGCAACCGAGACTTATAAAAAGCTGATTATCAACGATGCGACCCGATTTGTCGGCGTGCGTGGGATCATGAAGCAACGTCTCGCCGAAGGAGATACTGACACCGCGCGCAAACTGGCGGAAAAGGCATTTGCGCTTAAACCCCGCCACGAAGAAACGCAGGATGTTCTGCTGAAACTTCAGGCGCAGGCGCGTGACTGGTCTGGGGCACGAACAACGCTGAGCGCGAAACTGAAATCAGGCTCATTGCCGCGTGATGTCTATTCCCGACGCGAAGCTGTGCTGGCCTTGTCAGAAGCACGAGACATCATCCACGATGATTCCAGCATCGAGGTGCAGGAAAAGGCGATCGAGGCCAACCGACTGTCCCCCGATCTGGTGCCAGCAGCGGCGATGGCCGCGCGGTCGTATATCGCCAAGGGCAAACCACGCAATGCCGTTCGCATTTTGAAAAAGGCGTGGGATACTCGACCGCACCCGGATCTGGCGGCGGCATTTGCGGCCATTGAACCAGACGAGTCTGCAGCCGAGCGTGTCACCCGGTTTGCAACATTGACCAATATTCACCCCGAAAACCCGGAAACACAGTTGGTAAAGGCCGAGCTGAACATCGTTGCCGAAGATTTCCCCGAAGCACGTCGCGCGTTGGGTGATCTGGTCGACACCAAACCGGATTCCCGCGCCTTGACACTGATGGCTGCAATTGAACGCGGCGAAGGTGCGTCTGACACGGTGGTGCAGGGATGGTTGGCCAAAGCCTTGAATGCGCCACGCGGCCCGCAATGGGTGTGCGACAATTGCCACCACATCCATGCAGACTGGACCCCGGTTTGCGAAAGCTGCGAGAGTTTTGATACACTTAGCTGGGACACGCCCCAAGCCCCCGAAATCGCCAGCGCCACGGGTGTGCACATGCTGCCGTTGATCGTTGGCGCCTTGCCGAACAACGATGTGGTGACAGAGCCTGACATTCCAGAAGCCGAGTTGATGGACGAAGATGAAGACGCACCTAAGGCTTGGCCGGACCGCGTCTAGTTAAGTCGTCAATAAGGCGTTCCAGTCAGGGCCCGATTTCTCTCGATTTATTGGGCGATACGCCGCACAATAGAGGCCAATGAAATTTTACATAGTTTGGCGGGTTTAGATGCGCATTTTCAAACAAACGAGTGGCACGTTGGTGCAATTACTGGTGCTAATCGTAATACTGGCCCTGTCGACAACTGCATTTGCCCAGCAAACCGATGATGGAGCGATAAATTTCCAGGCCCCGGATGCCGCTTACAATTCCAACCTGACCAAAAGCGAATTGCGGCTACTGGCCCTGCCCATGTCTGAATCAGAATTGGCTAAACTTGCCGAGGTCTGGCAAGGCCATCTTCAGACCAAGATCATGGACAATGTGTTGCTAAATCTTGAACTGCAAAATGCATCTGCAAGCCAAAATAGCGCGATCCGGGAAAAGATCGTTGTTTCAGCGACCGAATTGAATTCAACCCTGGAAAAGTACCGCACCGTTTTAGGTGAATGGCAGCAAAAAGGAGCCAATCAGGATGATTTGGCTCTTCATACCAAATACGCCAGTGCAGTTACGGCTGAATTGTACCGGGTGACGGACATAATGGCGCTGGTCCGCATCGCCAGGGTTTGGTTACTTTCCTCTGACGGAGGCCTTGGGTTTCTTATCAAAGTCGCGGCCGGTATCGTTGCAATATTTGTCCTCGTCTTTCTTGCGGGTTTCAATCGCCGTATGGTCGGACGAGCGCTTGAACGGGTTTCGGCGATGTCGCAGCTCTTAAAGACGTTTGTTCAGAAAGCGGTTTACTGGCTGACACTAGCGTTCGGGATTGTACTGTTCCTTGCAATTGTCGGGGTAAATGTGACACCGGTCTTTGCCGTGTTTGGTGGTATCAGCTTTATCCTTGCATTTGCCTTGCAGGATACCCTTGGAAACCTTGCCAGCGGGTTGATGATCATGGTGCTGAAACCCTTTGATACCGGCGATCTGATCCACGTCAGCGGAACTTCTGGCGTCGTTGACGACATGTCGATAATTGCCACAACCATCCGGACATTTGACAATCAGATCATTGTTGTTCCGAACTCAAAAGCCTGGGGCGACGTCATTACCAACGTCAATGCAGCCCCCGAGCGTCGTGTCGATCTGGTGTTTGGCATCGGCTATACTGACAACGCACCGAAAGCGATTGAAATTCTCACCTCACTGATCGAGCAGAACAAGCTATGCCTCAACGATCCAGCTCCGGCGATATTTGTTGGCGAGCTGGCCGATAGTTCGGTAAACATTTTCTGTCGGCCCTGGGTGAAAACCCCGGATTACTGGACCGTTTATTGGGGCCTGTTACATCAGGCAAAAGAGCAGTTTGACGCCGAGGGAATTTCCATTCCGTTCCCACAACGCGATGTGCATCTGTATCAGGTGGCCGATAAATCCGAGGGCTGAACCCGAAGTAATCGTTCCGTAGAATGGCCTTGTTCGGCAAAAACCTTGCCCCAGTGCAACTTACGCCGCATTGTTCCCAAGACATTATTGTTGCTGATCAACGTCCGGTCAGCCGCTTGGGAGCAGTTTAAAGATGTCTAAAACCAGAATCGACTTTGTCATGACGTTTCTGGTGCGCCCGATGTTGGCCCTGACTTTGGCGGTATCTTTGTGGCAAACCCCCGCAATCGCACAAGATTCCGAATCCGATTCAGCCGAGGTCGAAGCCGCGTCTGCTGTGCCTGATTCGACGTTTGTTAACCCAGTTATAATTGACGGTAATATGTTATTCAGCGTCCGGGGCACCACGGCATTGCCCGCACATGAGCGCTCTTTGAACATACAAAATCTCATACTTGAAGTGGCGGAATCTTCTGAACAAACTTCAGTCAAAATGAATACTATACAAGGTGAGATGGGCTATGAAATCTTTGCAAATGGCCAACCTATCATCCTCACCACAGAAGCTGATGCCGAATACGAACAAGTGGATATTGCTGTTCTGGCAAGTATTCAAAGCGAAGCGATCAAAGAGGCGATTCTAGCCTATCGTGCCGAGCGAACAGAAGAGGCGCGGGTACAAAGCGCGTTTGAAGTGCTTTCGTGGACAGCTGGTTTTGCCATCCTCGTTTTTGTTTTGTTGCGCCTTCGCAAAAGCATCCCAAGACGCGTTGAACGCTATGTGGACGCCAAGTTTTCAGACGTTCAGGAGGCAACAAAAGATGTAGTCAAAAGCCATGCCGTTGCCGCGTTGGCCCGCTATTTCGTGCAGTTTGTCATTCTGATCATTTTGTTTGGATTTTTTTATTATTATCTGTCTCTGGTTTTGCTGTCCTTCGCCGAAACAAAGCCCTTTGCGCAGCTTTTGATCACGTATGTAACGACCCCAGTCTTTATTATTCTCAAGGGGTTTGTGGCATTCATTCCCAACATGATCACCATTGGTATCGTTGTTGCGATGACACGCGGTCTGATCAAAGGTTCGTATATATTCTTCCAAAACATCGACGCCGGCACAATTTCTATCAAAAACTTCGAAAGCCATTGGATCTGGCCAACATACAATATCGTACGTGTTGCGTTGGTGCTGATCGCCGTGATAATTTGTTTTCCGTTCATTCCCGGTGCTGAATCCGAGGCCGTGAAAGGCCTGACATTGCTAGTCGGCGTTATGGTGTCCCTTGGATCAAACTCGGTTGTCAGCAACGTTCTGGCCGGGCTTTTTGTAATCTATCGCCGCAGCATGAATATTGGCGACCGGATTCGCGTTGGGGAGCATGTTGGCGATGTCGTCCAGATCAAACTGATGGAGACCTATATCAAGTCTATCAAGAACGAACTTATCAGTATCCCGAATGGTCAAATTTTGAACTCTGAAGTTGTTAATTATTCAAGCAAGATCGATGGGCGCGGGTTGCTTTTGCACACGACCGTCGGGATTGGCTATGAGGAACCTCGGGCCAAAATCGAGGCGATGCTAATTGAGGCCGCCAAACGGACACCCAACCTAAAAAACTCCCCAACGCCGTTTGTGCTGTGCGCCGCTCTTGCGGATTATGCGATCAATTATCAGATCAACGCGTTTACCATACGGGGATCGCTCATGCCGAAAATCATGTCGGATTTGCATAGCAACATAATCGATGTGTTCAACGAAAACGATGTTCAGATCATGACACCGTCCTATATTGCCGACCCGGACATTCCAAAAATTCCAGCGCAGGAATGGGATGGAGAACTCGCCGCCACCAAAAAGAAATAGCGTCAATCGCGACGTTTTTTTGACGTTTGGTAAAACTGGACAAAAGACCGCAAAACCCGCTATCGCTGAAAGGGGAGTTTGGGATGGCATTTGACTACGTGATTGTTGGCGGTGGATCAGCCGGATCAACGCTGGCGTCCCGCCTGTCCGAAGACCCAAACATCACCGTTTGCCTGCTTGAAGCGGGCGGCAAAGGCGACAGTATCCTTGTTCGCACCCCTGCTGCAGTTGTGGCGTTGATGCGCGAAAAGCCTAAAATATTTAACTGGGCATATCAGACCGTTCCGCAACAAGGTTTGAAAGGTCGACGCGGCTATCAACCACGCGGCAAGACACTTGGCGGGTCCAGTGCGATCAATGCGATGCTGTATATTCGCGGGCACCGGCTGGATTACGACGAATGGGCCGATTTGGGATGTGAAGGCTGGGCATGGGACGATGTGCTGCCGTATTTTTTGAAATCAGAAAACAATGAACGCGGGGCAGACGCACATCCCAGAGCTTCAGGCCCGCTACAGGTATCCAATCAGAAATCACCCCGTCCGATAACCGAGGCATTTATTCAGGCCGGTGAGGCGATGCAGTTGCAACGCCGGGACGATTTCAATCAGGGTGAAAATGAAGGCATCGGCCAGTATCAAGTAACACAATTCCATGATCCCGACCGCAACGGCGAGCGTTGTTCGGCAGCGGCTGCCTATCTGCATCCGGTAATGCATCGGCCAAACCTGACGGTCATCACCCACGCTCATGCTACGCACATTTTGTTTGAAGAAAAACGTGCGACCGGCGTTGCCTATCGACAGGGCCGAGAGGACAAAATTGTTCGGGCAGGCCAAGAGGTTATCTTGTGCGGTGGCGCGTTCAACTCTCCGCAATTGCTGCAATTGTCCGGCGTAGGTCGCCCCGAAGACATCCAACCTCACGGCATCAACATGGTGCACGAACTACCCGGAGTTGGGCAGAACCTGCAGGATCATCTGGATTTCGTTCAGGCCTATCGATCCAAAGAGAAAGACCTGTTCGGCATTGGCCTTGCCTCGGGCATTCGCCTACTGGGTCAAGCGCTAAAATGGCGTAAGGATGGTACTGGTATGGTATCCACACCCTTCGCCGAGGGGGCTGCGTTTATAAAAACCGACCCGGCGTTGACGCGGCCAGACATTCAGTTGCATTTTGTCGTCGCGATTCTGGATGATCACGCCCGCAAGCTTCATCTTGGCACAGGGTTCAGTTGTCACGCCTGCGTTCTGCGACCCAAATCGCGCGGGAATGTGTTCCTTCAATCGTCTGATCCGATGGCACCGCCCGGCATTGACCCGCGGTTCCTGTCAGATTCCGACGATCTGACGGCGTTGATGAAAGGTGTAAGGTTCATGCGCGAGTTGATGAATACACCACCTTTGGCCGCTTACAGGCAAAGTGAATTTTTTATCAAGGATGAGCCCGACGACGCCGCGCTTGAAGACCATATCCGGTCGCGTGCCGACACGATTTACCACCCGGTTGGCACCTGCAAAATGGGCATCGACGATATGGCTGTGGTTGATCCGAATTTGCGGGTTCGTGGATTAACAGGGCTGCGCGTCGTCGACGCCTCTGTTATGCCCAGACTGATTGGTGGCAATACCAACGCGCCTACTATTATGATTGCAGAAAAGGCGGCGGACATGATCCAGGGGGCAGGCCTCCACTTCGCCGCTGAATAAGGGAGAGAACGACGATGAACGGAACAATGATGCACCAGCAGCTGACAATCAGCTCTCTGATTGCACACGCTGCGCGCTATCACGGCAAGACACCGGTGATATCGGTTGAGACAGAAGGCGGCATTGTCGAAACCAATTGGGCCGAGGCCGAATTGAACGCACGCAAGCTTGCCTCTGCATTGGAAAATCTGGGCGTCCAAAAGGGCGAGCGTTGTGCCACAATTGCATGGAACAACCGCCGCCACCTTGAGATATATTTTGGCGTCGCCGGGGCCGGAATGGTTTGCCACACGATCAACCCGCGCCTGTTCCCCGAGCAGCTTATCTATATTATCAACCACGCGCAGGATCAGGTTCTGTTTCTGGACAAAACCTTCCTGCCGATTGCAGCCAAATTGGGAGAGCACCTAAAAACTGTCAAACATGTCGTTCTGCTGGGCCCACGCGATGAGGCAGCTGCAGAAATGGTCGAAGGCCTGTTGTTCTATGACGAACTGCTGGATGCTGAGGGCAATGATTACGCCTGGCCTGATATAGACGAAAACATGCCATCAAGCCTGTGCTATACATCCGGCACCACCGGCAACCCCAAGGGCGTGCAGTATACGCACCGCAGCAACGTTCTGCATTCTTTGGGGGCCAATCAACCTGATGGTCTTGGGCTGTCGGCACGCGACACGGTTCTGCCGGTTGTACCAATGTTCCACGCCAACGCTTGGGGGGTTCCTTATGTCGTGGCGATGGTAGGGGCCAAACTGGTGCTGCCGGGACCCGGTCTTGATGGTGAAAGCCTTGTAAAACTGATTGATGGGCAAAAGGTAACGATGGCACTGGGCGTACCGACAATTTGGATGGGCCTGCTGGCTGCTTTGGAATCTACCGGCAGCAAAGCGGAAACACTGACCCGGACACTTGTGGGTGGCTCGGCATTGCCAAGCTCTATGCTCAAGGAATTCCGCGAAAAATACGGCGTGGACCTGATTCACGGCTGGGGCATGACAGAAACCAGCCCACTGGGATCATTGAATCAATTGCTGCAAAAACACGTGGACCTGCCAGAAGACGAGCAAAACAAACTGCGCGAAGGTCAGGGGCGTCCGCCCTTTGGAGTCGAGTTGCGTTTGGTAGATGAGAACGGCGCATTGCTGCCCGAAGACGGAGAGACCCAGGGTGATCTGCAAATTCGCGGCCACTGGATTGTCGACTCCTATTTCGGCGTCGATGAAACCGCGCTGACCGAAGATGGTTGGTTTGATTGTGGTGACGTGGCGACGATTGATCCGGACGGCTATATGATCATCCGCGACCGTTCCAAGGACATCATCAAATCCGGCGGCGAATGGATTTCGACGGTTGAATTGGAAGATATTGCCATTTCGCACCCACATATCGCCAACGCCGCCGCCATCGCGGCCCGACACAAGAAATGGGATGAACGCCCGGTTGTGTTGGCAATCAAAGCCGAAGGCAAAGATCCGTCCGAAGCGGATATTTTGGCACATTACGACGGCCGAATTGCCAGTTGGCAAATACCCAACAAGGTAATCTTTGTCGACGAATTGCCCATCGGTGGAACAGGCAAAGTGTTGAAAAACAAACTGCGTGACCAGTTTGGTGACGTCCTTTGGGATGAAAGCGCCTGATATGGATAACGCGACGCAAACTCCAATAGTTGAGATTTCTGAGTATGACACCGCAGTGGCTGATCTGGTCCGGGGCAAAGATGCCTGGGCCAAATCGTCCCTGGCAGAACGTATTCAGGTTTTGACGGATATCAAAGATGCCTTGATGTCCGTCGCGCAAACCTGGGTGGAGACTGCGTCGCGTAATAAGCTGATCCCTCAGGGAGCGCCTGCAGAGGGCGAAGAATGGACATCAGGGCCGTATGCTTTGATGATGGCCTGCAATGGCCTGATCGAAACTCTGACAGGGATGGAGGGCAAAGCGTTTCTGAATGGCTTGGCCGCCCGCCAGACCGCAACAGGGCAGTTGGCTGTCAAAGTGGTTCCGCACACTATCTGGGATCGTTTGTTGCTGTCTGGTGTACGGGCCGAGGTCTGGATGCAGCCAGGTGTAACCAAGACCAATCTGCCTGATCATACGGCAGGCTCTTATGACATCCCCACCGATCAGCGTGTGGGTAAGCTGGCATTGGTCCTTGGGGCTGGCAACATCGCATCAATCGCTCCGCTGGATTGCTTTCAAAAACTGTTTTTCGAACATCAGGTGGTGATACTGAAACTAAACCCGGTGAACGACTATTTGTACGACGTCCTCACGGCGGCGCTGGAGCCGTTAATTGCACGCGATGCTTTGCGCATCGTATGCGGTGATGGAGCGGCAGGAGCCTATCTGACCACTCACCCGGATGTGGATGAATTGCACATCACCGGGGCCGAGGCGACGCATGATCTGATCGTTTGGGGCGCTGGGGCTGAGGGTGCGGCCAACAAGCAGGCCGGAACACCAATCAACACGCGCCGGATCACTTCGGAACTGGGCGCGGTATGCCCGACGATCGTGGTACCCGGGCCCTGGTCAGAAGCCGATGTTCAGTATCAGGCAGAACATATCGCGACGCAAAAAATGCACAATTCGGGATTCAATTGCATTGCTTGTCAGGTGCTGGTTATGCCCAAATCCTGGGAATTGTCCGACACGTTGTTAAAGGCCGTTGAAAACGACATTGGCAAAGTAACCCGCCTGCCCTATTACCCCGGCGCCGAACAGCGGATGGACGATTTCGCCGGACATTCCAAAACACCGATTTCGATCGCCCGAGACAAAGCAAAACCCGCCGTGATCACCGAAATTCATGGTGAAAGCGATGTTTGGTTTGAGAATAACGAAATTTTTGCCCCCGCGATGAGCGTATATAAAATCGAAGACAGCGACCCGGAAACCTATCTGAAAGCCGCTATTGAGTATGCCAATGACCGGCTGCACGGAACGTTGGGAGGCAATATCCTAATCCATCCAAAAACCATTAAAGCCATTGGAAAACAACGGTTTGAACAAATAATTGGCGAGTTCCATTATGGAACTGTGGCGATCAATGCCTGGTCTGGACTAGGCTTTAGCCTGACTGTTACCCCGTGGGGTGCCTTTCCCGGTCATACACTTGAAGACGTTCAAAGCGGCATTGGAACCGTTCACAACACGTTCATGTTTGACTCTTCTGAACGCACTGTGGTTCAGGCCCCGTGGCGGCCGTTTCCGCGATCTTATCTTGCTGGGGAATGGACAATGCTGCCCAAGCCTCCATGGTTTGTGACCAATAAAATGGCGCAAAAAGTTGGCAAGGCAATGACTCAATTCCAGTACAAACCCAGTTTTCTGAAGCTGCCTGCGCTTATCATGGCGGCGATCCGGGGCTAGCCTGTTTTTTGGCCTCTTTTGATCTCAACAAATAGCTCAAAATGTACTTGTTAGGCTTGCCTTAACCTCTGCCCTGTTACGCCAGTCATGGGTGAGAAAAGGTGGTGGAGATGGGTGCGTCGACAAATGTCGCGCCAGTCATCATCAAACGGAAAAAGGTTATTGCTGGCGGCGGTCATCATGGCGGCGCATGGAAAGTCGCGTATGCCGACTTTGTCACGGCAATGATGGCCTTTTTTCTGTTGATGTGGCTGTTGAATGCGACAACTGAAAAGCAACGAAAAGGCTTGGCCGACTACTTTTCGCCGACGATTCCGATACACCGGGTTTCCGGTGGTGGAGGCGGTGCATTTGGTGGCGAAAGCGTGTACTCCGAGGACATAATGCCTTTGGATGGAAGTGGCGCAAGCGATCAGCACCCAACCGAAGGCCACAAAGCCCGCGGAGAGACTGGTGTCGATCGGAACGGCGAGGCTGAGGATCAATTCAGCAGCATCGAAGAGGCCCTAAAAGGGAAAGGTGGCGAAAGCCTTGTCGCTCCCGAGGTTCTGAAACACATCCTGACCCGAGTCACAGATGAGGGGTTGGTAATCGATATATTCTCGACCAAAGAGAACCCGCTATTCGAAAAGGACCGTGACACGCCAACACCCTTGCTGCGGGATCTGGCGCGTATGATCGCGCGGGTTTCCGGGCTGGTTGTCAACAATATCGCAATTGAAGGCCACGTTCGCGCCCATCCTCTGGTTTTGATTGACAACCCGGTCTGGAGCCTGTCCGCCGCTCGCGCCACAAAGATGCGCCTTTTGCTTGAGGAATCCGACCTAACACCTGAACGGGTGCAAAGGGTTACCGGAAATGCCGACAGAGAACCGGTTGTAACGAACACGATGGCAATTCGGAATAACAGGATCGAGGTGATACTACTGCGCCAATAGTTTGGCCAAGATAGAAAACATTTTAACTGTTAGCGTGGTGTTAAGTCACTGCACGTTACCTGTTGTGTCAAGTTTTGTACGACGCAGCAGAAAGGCGTGTTTATGACTATTTCCTCCTCTCTTAATGCCGGGGTTGCCGGGCTTTCGGCGAATGCTAGCCGGTTGGCATCAATATCAGACAACATCGCGAATTCTTCGACATTTGGGTACAAACGGGTTCAGACCGATTTTCATTCCATGGTCATTTCATCATCTGGCGACACCTATGCCGCTGGTGGCGTACGCTCAACGACCATGCGTCTGATCGATGAGCGCGGACCGTTGGTATCGACAAGCAACCCAACCGATTTGGCGGTTCGCGGACGTGGTATGTTGCCTGTTGCATCTCAATCAAGTGTTACGGCTGACAGCGGGTCTTCACCGCAAATGTTGTTGACCACAACCAGCTCATTCCGCACCGATGCGGACGGCTATTTGACCACAGATTCAGGTCTGGTGCTTTTGGGTTGGCCTGCCCTCGCAGATGGAACCATCCCAAGCTATCCACGTGATACAGCGGATGGGCTGGAACCCGTACAAGTCAACGTCAATCAATTTTCTGGCGACCCGACCACACGAATGACGCTGGGTGTGAATTTGCCTGCAACAGACACTGAATCAACCTCTGAAGGTGACACCCAGGAACTGTCGGTAGAATACTTCAATAATCTAGGTAGTTCGGAAAACATTCGCGTCGAATTCATTCCAACGGTTCCAGCTAACGGATCGTCCAATGAATGGACCGTGATCTTGCGTGACGGTGCTTTGAGCGACGCCATAGTTGGCGAGTACACTTTGACATTCGATGACAGCCGAACATCTGGCGGCACACTTGCTTCTGTAACGACCGTTTCAGGTGGGGCTTATGATCCGACCACTGGATCCATGATCGTCAATGTAGCAGGTGGCCCAATTGAAATTGACCTTGGAAAAGTCGGCGAAAGCGACGGTATTACCCAGCTTTCGGACCAGTTTGCCCCGGTGTCGATCCTAAAAGACGGATCTCAGGTTGGTAACATGACCAGTGTTGAAATCGATGCAAACGGATTTGTTCATGCCTTCTTTGACACGGGCATTACCCGCACAATCTATCAAATTCCGCTGGTTGATTTGCCGAATCCCAACGGCCTGGTCGCGATGGATCAGCAAACCTATTTGCCATCATCAGAAAGCGGCTCCTATTTTCTTTGGGATGCTGGCGAGGGGCCAACCGGTGAAATCGTGTCTTATGCACGAGAGGAATCGGCAACTGATGTGGCAGGTGAACTAACGTCGATGATCCAGACGCAGCGGGCCTATTCATCAAATGCCAAGGTGATCCAGACTGTCGATGAGATGCTTCAGGAAACCACGAACATCAAACGCTAGCCCTTTTGACTGACGCCATAATTCAGGAGATGTCATGAGCATTTCATCAGCTTTCAACAGCGCGATGAGCGGCCTGAGTGCCGCTGGCCGTGCCTCGGCAATTGTATCCGAAAATATCGCAAATGCGATGACACCAGGTTATTCAAGACGATCTATAAGCCTGACATCAAACAGCCTGACCGGCCCGGGCGTGCGGGTTGTCGGTACTATCAGACACTCTGACCCTGTTATTGTCGCCAATCGCCGGGTCGGAGATGCCAGTTTTGCATCTGCCGCAGCTTTGGCTGAGTTTCACACCGGTTTTGAGTCTCTGGTTGGGACGGCAACCGATCCGTCCTCGATCAGTTCCCGTCTCGCAGCATTTGAAAGCAGTCTGATTTCGGCCGCCAGCACTCCAAATTCGACTCAAAGACTGGATATTGTCGCCGACAATGCACGCGATCTTGCACAATCCATTTCGCAGGCAGCCGAAGGGGTGCGCGACATGCGGACCCGAGCAGACAAGACAATCAGCCGTCAGGTCGACTCTCTTAACACCGCGATGCAGAGTGTGCAGGAACTCAACGTTCGGATCACTGCTGCGCAATCCGGAAGCGGCGATACTGCATCACTTCAGGACCAGCGGCAGGTTCTGATAGACGAGATCAATCAGCTAATCCCGGTTCGCGAAATTGAACGTCCGAATGGCCAAATCGCACTTTATACAGAAGGTGGTGCCATCCTTGTGGATGGACCAGCCGCCACGATGGGGTTTACCCCGGTCAACCAAACCACACCAGATATGTCTATTGAAAATGGTACATTACATGGTTTGGAAATCAATGGACGTCCGGTTTCGTCAAGGGCATTTTCCGGTGGCGAACTGGCTGCCCAATTTCACATTCGCGATGACTTGGCCGTTACCGCGCAGGCAGACCTAGATGGTGTCGCTCGCGACCTGATTGAGCGGTTTGAAACGCCGGGACTGGATCCGTCGCAAGCGGCAGGTGTGCCTGGATTGTTCACCGACAATGGGTCAGCTTTGGATCCAACGGATGAAACTGGCCTTGCCTTACGATTATCGCTGAATGACTTGGTTGATCCCACACAAGGTGGTGAAAGTTGGCGATTGCGATCCGGCATTGGCGCCTTGGTTTCTGGACCGGTTGGGGACGCCACATTGCTTCAGGCCTTTGAAGAGATCTTGACTGAAAATCGCGTGCCTGGTTCATCAATTTTTGGGTCACAGCAACTCTCGGCCGCAGATATTAGCGCTGATTTGATGTCAAAGGCTGGATCACGACAAGACCGAGCGGAACAGGTGCTTAGTTTTGCGGCCACAAACAAGACCGAATTGACCAGAATTGAACTGGCCCAGGGAGTCGATACCGACGCAGAACTGCAAACTTTGATGGTCGTAGAGCAGGCCTATGCTGCCAACGCCCGAATAATCGCAGCAGTAGACCAAATGATGGATGAACTGATGAGGCTTGGACAATGAGTATGATTTCAATCGGAGATATGTCCCAGACCCTGCTGCTTCGCAGTCGCGCGACGGACCTGAAACAATCGATGGCAGTTTTGCTGGAAGAACTCAGTTCGGGGCGCGTTTCAGACCCGTCCAGCCGACTTGGCGGCGATTATTCACATTTGGTCGATATTGATCGCAATTTAACTCGGCTCGAGGGCTATTCCATCGCGGTGACTGAGGCAAATTTATTTGCAAGCTCCACACAATCTCGATTGGGACGCTTGCAGGATATAACCGGTTCACTATCCAACAAAATGTTGCTGGCCACATCCTCGACCGATTACACGGTACAAACCAATGTTTCACAACAAGCCCGCGCTGATTTGACCGATGCCATGGGATTATTAAACGGAGGCGTCGCCGGGAAGAGCCTGTTTGCCGGTGTAGACACTGATGTTGTTCCACTTGAATCTGACGACCTGCTTATGAGTGAGTTAAAAACTGTCCTGGCTGGTTTAACTTCGGCCACTGATATCATGCAGGCTGCCAAAGACTGGTTTGAGGCCCCCGCAGGGTTTCGGGCCATGATCTATCGCGGATCTGAACAGGATTTATCACCAATTCAAGTCGCTTCAGGTCAGCATGTCGGATTATCGCTCAAGGCAGATAATTCGGTATTTCGCGACATGATTCTCAACATCGCAATTGTCGCAATTACAACTGATTCCGACTTGAATCTGACTGACGAAAACAAACAAGGTTTGTTTCAGCTAGCATCCGGCAGAATGCTGGCAAATAATGACAATTTGACCTCGCTTCGCGCCGAGTTGGGATATGCTGAGGCGCGGATAGAAAAGGCCACTACCCGAAACGAAAGCGCCCGAACAAGTCTGGAATATGCCAAAGGTGCCCTGCTGGAAGCTGACCCATTTGAAACAGCGACTCGTCTGGAAAACGTACAATTTCAGCTCGAAGCATTATATTCGACAACCGTGCGCACATCGCGCCTTTCATTGCTGGCGTTCCTGGAATGAGGGTGCTTCGTATTTTACTGGTATTTCTGCTTATGCCATCGTTGCTGCAAGCTGGGGTTATCCGGCTTAAGGATCTTGTTGAATTTGATGGTGTTCGAGGCAACGACTTAGTTGGTTTTGGCTTGGTTGTCGGACTGAAAGGAACCGGAGACGGGCTTCGCAATTCACCTTTCACCGAAGAAATCATGTCAAACATTCTGGAACGCCTTGGGGTCAACGTTTCTGGAGAAAAATTTCGGCCCAAAAATGTCGCGGCGGTTTTTGTAACAGCAACTTTGCCGCCATTTTCCAGGGTGGGGAGCCAGATTGATGTGACGGTCTCTGCTACCGGAGATTCAGATAGCCTGTTAGGTGGAACGCTAATTATGACACCTTTGAACGCGGCGGACGGGCAAATCTATGCCGTCGCACAAGGGACTATTCTTGCCGGCGGTGTTGCCGCCGAGGGCCAGGCTGCGTCTATTGTGCAAGGCGTGCCAACCTCCGGTGTTATTCCGTCAGGTGCTCGGGTTGAGCAGGAGATCGAATTTGAACTTTCAGAACTGACGACAGTCAGACTGGCCTTACGCGAACCTGATTTTACCACTGCCGGGCGGATTGAACAGGCAATAAACCATGAATTCAACCGACGTGTAGCGGTGATGAGAGATTCCGGAACAGTCGAGTTAGACATTGTCGCTACACGAACAGTTTCGACAGCTCATGCCCTTGGCAGAATTGAGAATATCCTTGTCGAGCCACAACTAAAGGCCCGCGTCGTTGTCGACCAGCGGTCCGGCACGATCGTCATGGGTAACGATGTGCGGCTCTCACGAGTCGCTGTATCGCAGGGAAATCTGACCCTTCGCATCGAAGAGGCTCCGATGGCCGTGCAACCAAATCCGTTCGCGGATGGAGAAACCGTTGTGGTTCCACGAACTGGCGTTTCTATCGACGAAGAAGACGGCGTCTCACTGGCAGAAGTACCGGACAGTACGTCGTTGTCAGAAGTCGTTGCGGGCCTAAATGCTTTGGGTGTGTCGCCTCGGGATATGATCGACATCCTCAAAAGTTTGAAAGCTGCAGGAGCGCTTCACGCGGAGTTCGTGGTTCGGTAATGCAAAGCCAATGCAAGCCTCAGCAAACCTGTTTTGCACAATGGGGAACGGATTTGTCGCTGAAGGCAACTTGAATCTACAAGTCAACTCACATCTGCAGGCGTTTCTGGATAGAATCGCTCGTTGGAAGATACATGCTCAGCAACGTCTAAAGACCCGCGTAGGTCTATGGGAAATAGCTTCGAACCAAAGCACCAGCGATTAGGCTCCATCCATCTGCAACCACAAAAAAGGCGAGTTTGAACGGCAATGACACAATGGCAGGCGGCACCATCATCATCCCCATGGACATCAGAATTGCGGCCACAACCAGATCAATGATCAGGAAGGGTAAAAACACCAAAAACCCAATCTGAAAGGCCCGGGAAATTTCAGACAACAGAAAACTTGGAATCAGCACAGATAGGTTTGCATCTTTCGTCGGAGCCTTCAATTCAGTGTCTGGGCGAAGTTCGGCCATTGCAAGAAATGTATCAGGGTCAACCCGGGCCGCCATGAATACACGAAAAGGTTCAAGCGTCAGGTGAAAGGCTGTTTCGACATCTATTGCGTTCTCGACCAACGGATTGATGCCGGTTCGCCAAGCCTGCGTAAAGACAGGCTCCATAATGAAGTATGTCAGGAACAACGCCAGGCTAACAATCAGCATATTCGGTGGTGATTGCTGCAGGCCAATAGCTTGCCGCAGAATCGAAAGCACCGTTACCAGAAATGGAAAACAAGTGATCATAATGATCAGCCCTGGCGCGATGCTTAGGACTGTAATCAATAAAATAAGTTGTATCGACCGCGCCGAAATTGAACTGTCATCGCCCAAAGATAGCGATAATTCCTGCGCGAAAGATATTTGCGGCAAAACGAGAAAAAATATCGTACCTGCCAGGCATATCAGAGACCTAAAATGGACCTTCATCGCAGTCCATTCTGTAGATCAGCGATTTCTGTCAGACGGACAGCCAATTGGCCAGAATTTTCGCCGTTCAACTCCTCCAAATGCCCGCGTGCAACCAGCCGATCTCCAACAAAAAGATCAACTGGATCTTCGACCCGTTTATCCAGAATTAAAACTGCATTCTCACCCATCTCAATAAGGTCGCGAATAACCGGTCGGGCCTTTCCAACCGAAACGACGATTTCGATCGGGACGGAAACAAATGGGTTGGGTTGATCTGCAGACACTTGTGTCGGTTCAACTGACTTGCTCATGCGGGATTTCCTTTTTCAGTGTATAATCAAATGCTTCTACGGCAAATCGAATATTTTGAAGCAACTCCTTGCTGTCCACTTCCTGCTCGGAAACCCCGACACGCAGTCGGGCCTGCCCTTCGCTCAGCTTTGGATTTTCGCGTAACACCACCGGAACAGAAAATTCCTGGGCCAGTATTGGGCGAAGTGCTGTTCCGACTCCTGCAGGAACAACAAGCTCAACCGGCTGCTCTACATGGATTCGCGCCATCTCGGACAATTTTCCAACAATCAGAGGCACCAAAGTTTCTTGCAGCACCTCAGGTAAAACCGATTCTGTAATCGCCTGAAAAACTGGTTCGATCGAACACAACATCTGCGACAACGCCTCGTGGTAGGTGAATGATACATCCTGAAGGTTCTGCGACAGTTTTCCGGTCATCCGGGTTTGGTCATTGGATTGTGCATCAATCGCGTCAGCCCACCCAGCTGTATAACCCTGTTCAAACGAGGCCAGTCGCTGATCTTCGATTGCAACTTCGCTCATCAGTTTGACTGATCCCTGCTGCGCAGTTTCTACACTGAAATCTTCCAAGATATGGGCAATTGACATCAGACATTCTCCTCTTTTTCTTCAAGCCAACCGCGCAGAATTTCAACTGTTTCCTCTTGACGCTCACCAATCATTGCACGCAAACGCTCAACCGGGTCCTCTGTTTGACCGCGCAATGTTGCGACTTCGCCGACGTTCATCTGTCCGGCGGACAATAGAGCATCGCCACTTCCGGCAAGAGCATCCTCAATTTCACCGGTCAAAACGGTGTCGTTTGAGGGTGCAGGATTTGGCAAAGATGTTAGTGTCGGCGGCGGTAATTCGGCAGTTTTCGCTAGGATGGGCCGAACAACAAATAGCCCCAATACCAAGGTAACCAGCGCAAGCAGCCCAATTTGAATCAACGACATAAGATCAATTTGAAGCCGTGACATCAGAGAGGAAACAGCGGGTGTTCCCAATGGAACAGATGCTGGAAGATCCATAGATTTCAACGTGATAACGTCACCTCTGTCAGCGCTATAGCCAACTGCCGAAGCCACCAGATCATGCAACGCAGCCATTTCAGTGTCAGAGCGGGGTTGGAAAATCTCACTGCCATCCTCGCCAGTAGCAGCCAGACCATTCACCAGAACGGCCACTGTAAGTCGCTTCACAGCTCCGGGCACACGTAAGATTTCGTGTTCAGTTTCCGAAATTTCAAAATTGATGCGCTCACGCGTTTCTGACGTTTGTGCGGTTGATCCGTCTGGTGCTTGCGCATCTCCATCCGGCAGGTTTGAAGCAACAGTGACGCTTCCGGCCTGACTGGTGGAATTGTCCGTGTGTTCTTCGGAATCAGTACTAATCGCGACGCGGCTTTCGGGGTCAACAATGCGTTGCCGGACTGTTTCGGATTCAGTCACGGTCTCGACACTGACCTCGACCACAGCATTTCCTGTACCAACGCGCGCTTCGACCAACCTAAGGACACGATCACGCATAATCTGCGCCCTATCCTCTGCAGAGCTCGCAGAAGCAGGTGCCTCAGCACTTCCAATCAGGGCTCCGTTCGCGTCAATGACAACGACATTTTCAACTGATAGATCGGCTACGGCAGAGGCCACAAGATAGCGAAGTGCGTTCGCTTGCGACGGTGTCACCGGGGCGCCGCTCGGCACCACCGACACTGATGCTGACGATTCGACTGAGCGCAAAAACGGGTTCGACCCATTTCGGGCAATATGTACACGCGCCTGCGTTACATAGGAGCTGGCAACAATTGTACGGGCTAATTCGCCCTCTTTTGCACGCCAGTATGCAGCGTCAAACATTTGCGACGTTGTTCCAAACCCGCTAAGCGAGTCAAGTAACTCATACCCGGCACTTCCATTGGCAGGCAAACCCTCACTGGCCAATGTCATTCGCAATTCATCACGCAGCCTTGATTCCACGTAGATTGACCCACCCCGCACTTCGTATGCAGCGCGGCGCTGTTCAAGAACACGTACGACATCCCCCGCCGCACTGTT
Organism: Paracoccaceae bacterium; assembly: GCA_003354145.1. Classification (GTDB taxonomy): domain Bacteria; phylum Pseudomonadota; class Alphaproteobacteria; order Rhodobacterales; family Rhodobacteraceae; genus NORP181. The sequence goes on along the minus strand of PIVL01000010.1, from coordinate 4,359 downwards.
TTCCAGTCCGGCATAAAGTAACGTCATTGAAGGTGCCGCGATCATTCTGGACATCACAAAAATGCTGACAAATATTGCCAGCCCCGCCAGAAATACGACACCTTGTTTTCGTTTATCTAAACCCGCCCAGACATTTTTGATCTGTTGCAAGCGACCCTCCTTCTAACCGGCGATTCTGCTCGGCTTGGAATCATCATTGTGCGATCCGCCTTAACAATCGGTTAGCTTCTGCTCGGTTATGTGGGTGGTGAACAAAGTAAAGGGAACTCAGATGTCTGAAGCGGCGACGGATGTATCAGACCAACCAGTGAAAGCAGCGAAATTGCCCATAATTATTGGCATTGTCCTTGCGATTGGCGGGGCAGTTGGCGGGTTCTTTGCTGTGCAAAAAAACATTGTTCCACTGATTCCCTCTTCCGAAGGTCATCGGGAAGAGCAGGCAGAAAGCACTATGGAAATGCACAAAACGCCCGATATTGCGTTTGTTCCAATCGAGCCAATCATGATTTCGCTGACCGGAGTCGGACAAGGTCAACACTTGCGATTCCGCGCGCAGCTTGAGGTTGAAGAGGCTGCCGAATCAGATGTTACTTTGCTTTTGCCGCGGGTGGTTGACGTATTGAACAGCTATCTCAGAGCCCTGGAATTGAACGATTTGCAAGCGCCCATGGCCCTGACTCGGCTGCGCGGCCAGATGCTACGTCGTGTTCAGATTGTCGTTGGAAAGGATCGGGTTCGCGATCTTTTAATCATGGAATTCGTACTGAATTAGGAAATTATTGTGGATATGATAGCAGATATTCTTCTCGTTGCAGGCGCATTGGGTGCAGGGTTTTATTGTTTTGTCCTGGCCAAACGGCTGAACCGTTTTAATGATCTGGAAAAGGGTGTTGGTGGGGCTGTGGCCGTATTGTCATCACAAGTTGATGACCTGAATAAATCTTTACAATCTGCCCAGAGCGTTTCTGCTGGATCAAATGCGGCATTGGATGAGCTGACTACACGAGCCGAAACCGTGTCACAGCGGCTCGAATTGTTGATGGCATCGATGCATGATGTGCCAGATTCGATTGTGGAACAGCCTGCGGTGCCGGACACAGTGCGCTCTGAATCCCAGCCAATGTTCTCGCGCCGAATGCGTGGACAAAACGAGGCATCACAATGACAAAGTCAAAAGTGCGCGGCCGCAGAGTTCGTGGCGGTTCTTTGCTGCTAATCTCATTTCTGCTGGTCGGTTCTGCGCTTTTGCGGCTTGGAGTCCAGGCCGGCCCTGCCATTTCAAACGAGATGCAACAAACGGCCGAACAGGATTTACCATCTGAGCATGAATTGGCCCCTGCATTTGCTGAATTGGACGATCTGCAACCAATGTTGGCCGCATTTCAAGCGCGAGAGAAGAAAATCAGTTCTCAAGAAGCCCAAATTCTGGATCGTATGAAAGCACTTTCAATTGCAGAATCCGCACTTGACCAAAAACTGGTTGAGCTGATCCATGTTGAAGAAAAGTTGCGAGCGACATTGGCGCTTGCCGATGGAGCAGCCGAAGAGGACTTGGATCAGTTGACCGGTGTTTATGAAAAAATGAAACCAAAAAGTGCTGCTGTTTTGTTCGAACAAATGGATCCAAAATTCGCCGCTGGGTTCCTGGCAAGAATGCGCCCCGATGCTGCTGCTAGCATCCTGGCAGGCCTTACGCCTCAAACCGCCTATGCTATCAGCCTGATTTTTGCGGGGCGAAATGTGAACGTGCCGAAGGACTGATTTCTGTACCATGCTTAGAGAATATTAAGCTTATGCAACGAAACAGGAGGTACCAAAAATAGAGCGGAGCCACGGGCATGATCGGAATAGTCGGAATTGTCATTATTTTCGTAATGGTGTTCGGTGGGTATTTGGCCGCAGGCGGCAAAATGGCAATCATTTTCAAAACCTTACCATTTGAAATGATGATGATTGGCGGCGCAGCTGTTGGTTCATTCTTAATTGCCAATAACTTGGCGGCAGTAAAACATACCGCGAAAGACATTGGAAAAGTATTCAAAGGCGCAAAATGGAAACCAGATGATTATCGCGATTTGCTGTGTCTTTTGTTTGCTTTGATCAGGGTCACCCAGCAAAGCCCGATGGAAGCTGAAAAACACATCGAAGACCCCGATGCGTCTGCAATTTTTAGCCAATATCCGAAAATCTTGAAAGATCGAGAAGCCGTACATTTGATATGCGATACGTTGCGGTCAGTGTCGATGAACTACGATGATCCGCACCAAGTCGAAGAAGTTCTTGAAAAACGGATTGAAGCAAATCTTCATCATGCAATGCACTCCAGCCACGCATTGCGGACTGTGGCTGACGGACTTCCAGCATTGGGAATTGTTGCAGCCGTACTTGGTGTTATCAAAACGATGGGCTCAATTGACCAGCCACCTGAGATTCTTGGGAAAATGATTGGTGGCGCTCTGGTCGGTACGTTTCTGGGTGTGTTTCTGTCCTATGGTCTTGTTGGACCATTTGCTGAAAAGGTCAAATCCGTGATCGAGGAAGATAGTCATTTCTACCAACTCATACGCGAGGTTTTAGTCGCAAATTTACACAGGCATTCTCCGGCAATTTGCATCGAAGTTGGTCGTCAGAACACACCTTCGCATATGCGCCCGGATTTTGTCGATCTGGAAGAGGCTTTAAAACGTGTTAAACAGGAAGCCGCATGAAAACTCGACTACTGATCCTTGTTGTCAGCCTACTTATGGCAAGTCAGGTGTTTTCCCGTGAGATCAAAGTCCGTTCGGGCGAACATGATACGTTTTCGCGAATTGTTCTGAATATACCCGCAGGTACCGATTGGACACTGACGCAAACCGGGAAGCTGGCCGAGCTGTCAATAGAATTGCCTGACATTCAGTATGACACAAGTCAGGTATTTGACCGAATTCCAAGAATTCGACTGCTTGGGTTATCCCAACAGCAATCAGGTAAAGCACTGCAGCTGAGCATTGGCTGCGAGTGTAAAGTGACGGGATTTACACAATCCGGTACTCTTTTGGTCATCGACATTCAGGATGTTGAGAAACCGACCAATCCTTCCTCTCGCGCCTTCATTGCGGCACCAATTTTAAGGTTTAGCAACGTTGCTCCTATGGAATCATATAGCCCAAAGATAAGCTGGAATTTGAAACCGAAAACGCCGATCAAAACTGCTGATCCAGAACCGTTTGATACGTTTGACCGAGCGCCGCAAATTGGCCTCTCAATACCGAAAACCCTAGAAAACGTGAACGCATCAGAATTGCGGCTACTTTCACAGATTGATCGCGGAACAGCACAAGGATTGCTGCTTCGGAACATGCATATTTCCAGCCCTCATAATTCCAATGCGACGTCACAGGTTGGTGGCATTGAATCTCTGGAACACACCAATAAAATAGAGCCACCATTGCAGTTAAGTGTGACGGCAATCACCAGCATGGACCGTGAATTCGCTGAAACCAACGGGCACGACCCGCAAAGCGAGGATCGAGTTTCATGCATCCCTGTAGATCTTGTTGCATTACCAGAGTGGGGCAATGCTTTGCCGTTTGGAACGCAGATCGGGAATCGGCGCTCCCATCTGTATGGTGAATTTGACAACGTAAATCAGCAGAGCGTGATTGTGTTGACCCGCAACCTGCTTTTTTTTGGTTTTGGCGCCGAAGCCAAAAAGACGCTCAATCTGTTCACAGGAAAGGATTTGACACGCCAAGTGCTGAACGCGATTGCCGAAATTCTGGATAATGGACTCATCCTAACGCACAACCCGTTTTTGAATCAAACGGGTTGCGATAGTGATGTGGCGTTATGGGCCTATATTGCTGATCCTAATATCTCAACGTCTGAAATACCCAATTCCAATGCAATCCTGACAGCTTTCGCGCGCTTGCCTGACCATCTTAGGGTTTTACTGGGTCCAATTTTGATCAACAAATTTTCGGAATCAAGAGACGATCAATCTGCGGATATCGTATCGCGAACAGCAAATCGGACGTTGAACAAATCGGATCCAGCTTTGGATCTTGCTCAGGCAAATGCTGATATACAGCACAAAGACCCTAAGGCGGCAGCGCATCAAATGACGCTCATAGCACAATCAGGGAACGAATATTCGCCGCAAGCGCTAATTGATTTGGTCAATGCACAAACACTGGCCGACCAGGCAATTGCTCCGGACATTCCCGACTTGATCGCAGCCTATAAGTCGGAGTTCCGAAAATCCGATTTGGCAGCAAACCTGAATCGGGCGCATGTTCTATCGCTGGCTCTAACAGAACGATTTCCCGAAGCCTTCAAAAACTATTATGAACACAAAACCGATGACGGCGAACCTGT
>PIVL01000251.1 GCA_003354145.1 Paracoccaceae bacterium | reverse complement strand
TATGATAGGATTGTGGCGAGGTTTGAACTATTTGTGGTTTCCTTTCTAATTCAGGCACCCTGTCGGCGCGATTGTTGCCAATAGCATTGGGATAATTCGAGAAGATGCGGAGTGGCACGATGTTGCAATTTATCCGTTTCGTGGGAAAGCGATTTATCTTGGCGATTGTCACGTTGCTCTTGGTGACCTTCATCGTCTTCACTTTGATGGAGCTGAGCCCGGTGCAGTACACTGCACGTTGCAATTTGTACGTCCCTTTGGATGGGCCCTTCGTCATTCGCTGGCTGAATTGGGTGAAGGAGGTGTTTGTGCATGGCGATTTTGGTTATTCCTGCGTCTTGCGGACGCGGATTAATTTGTTGCTGGGAACAAAATTCTGGATTTCGCTCGGGCTCTGCCTGTCGTCGTTGCTGTTGGCATATCTCATTGCCATACCCGTAGGTATCTACTCAGCAACTGCCAACAGACCCGCCCTGAATGGTATCCTCAAGGTTTTTTCCTATCTCGGGCTGGCGATACCGAACTTCCTGCTCGCGCTAATTGTCATACTGGTATGGACTGTCTTTTTCGGTAACACGCCCTCGGGCTTGCTCAGCCGAGAGTACCATGACGTTCCGTGGTCTTACGCAAAGTTCATCAATTTCCTGTCACATGCTTGGATTCCGGTGATCGTTCTTGGCTGGTCAGCGACCGCAATCGCTTTGCAGACTGTGCGTGCCCTGATGTCGGATGAGTACGGCAAGCCATATGTCGCCGCCGCTCGGGCGCGGGGACTGTCTGGACAGCAATTGCTCTGGCGTTACCCAGCGCGTCATGCCCTTGGCCCAATCGTTAATTCCCTGGGTTACGATCTCAATCGCATATTCAACGAATTGCCGGTGGTCGCCTTGGTTTTGACGTTAACCGAAGCGGGTGCACTGTTGTTGCAATCACTTGTGCGGTCGAACGATCAACCGCTTGCCGCCGCGATTCTGTTTTTATTAGCCGCGTCGATTATTGGTTTGAACTTTCTAACCGACATTATTTTGGCGATAATCGATCCGCGGTTTCGCCGCGGTCTTTTGGGGTCAGTTTGATTGCCGTTCGACTGGCCAATGCGCCATGACAATACCAAAGGAACGAGTCCCATTTATTTTGAGAATGGGCGTGCGCAAAGGTACTGACCGGAAAGCCGCGGCGTATGGAATGGGATCGAAGAATTTGACAACCGCATTCTTTGTGGTGAACCCACACTTGAGCCACGAGTAACCGCCCGCCCGATGCGTATCGCACCCCCCGACGCCGCCACGCAGGGCTCAATTTACGAGGTGCGGAAAGCCATGGGTATGCGATCTTTCGAGATACTATAGTGATGCGTCTGCCTGCTTGTTGGTAGAATAGTTATCAAGCCACGAGCGAAGTGCGCTATTGCTGTCGCGGGTGAAAGAGACGCCTGCCCCCAATCATCCTGACGCTATGTCAAGTTTTGCGCAACGCAAGCCAAATCAAGAAACCGATGTAAACAAAAACCGTAAGGTTCAAAAGTGTGTCGATGATTGGGGTGCTCATTTCGAACCATCCTTCAAAAGCGACCGCAATAAGCAGATGACGAGGATCGGCACGATAAACACGAACGCGATCGCAGACAGGGCGATTATTGAGCGGACAAGTGCAATATCACCAACAAAGATCATCGCCAATCCCAATGCTCCCAGAATTGCGCCCCAAAGCGTGCGAACGCGGGGCGACGGGTTCTCGTCACCACCGGTTCCAATCATGGCAAGGGTAAAGCCCGCGCTGACGACACTGGTTACGACAAAAAGAAAGGCGGCGAGGATCGTTGCGGTCTGAGTAAAAGTGTCAAACGCAAACCCCTGCAATAGCGCGAATGTAGTTGCGTCGAGGCTCTTGTTATTGACCTCAAGCAGTGTCCCATTTCCACGCAATACGTCAAAAAATCCGATCCCGCCAAATACGCCGAACCAGAATATTGAGAATAGCGTCGGTGCGACAATCACACCGATAAGAAACTCGCGAATTGTGCGTCCACGTGAGATACGCGCAATAAAGATGCCAACGAAGGGGGACCAGGCGAGCCACCAGATCATGTAGTTGAGCGTCCAGCCCTGAAACCAGTCAACGACACTGGATTCAAAGAACTCTGCGGTTGCAAACCCCGCCGGCAGCACGTTGAAAACATACCTTCCGAACCCGGAAACTATGGAATTCATGATGTAAGATGTGGGGCCGACAACAAGCAGAAAGATCAAGAGTCCAATCGCGAGCAGCATGGCCATGTTGGACAGCTTGGCCATGCCATTGCCCAGGTCGCGTCGCAACGGAATGAAGAATGCAACGCACATCGCAACAAAGACCGGGGCGGTCAAACTACTTGGGTTTTCAATTCCGACAAGGCCCGCCAGACCAGTCTGGATTTGAAAGACACCCATAGCAAGAGAGCCTGCCAGCCCGACCGCAATTGCAACAATGGACAGCAGGTCGAACAGCCAGCCTAAAACACGCGTCCAGCCATGGTCTCCGTACACATCAGTGAGCGGGGCACTAAGCAAAAGCGATCGCCGACGCCGGAACGCGAAATAGGCGATGACAAGACCAACAATACCGTAGATCGCCCAAGCGTGAAATCCCCAGTTCAGATAGGTAACAAATAATGCAAACCCTGCGGCCTCTGGGTCACTGGAATACTGCCGGAGAACGGAAAAGTGCGTAAGAGGTTCGGCGGTTCCATAAAACAGCAGACCGACACCCATGCCTGCGGCGAAAAGCATCGCAATCCAAACCGGTGTCGAGAATTCGGGTTCCGAACCCTCCGGGCCAAGCCGGATTGACCCAAAACGCGAAAAAACCAGATAGATCGCCACAAGAAGAAGGCCACTTGCTTCCAACATGATGAACCAGCCGCGACTTTCGAACTGCGCAGCCACGATCCGGGATGATATTGCACCCAGACCTTGTGGATCAATTATGCCCCCAATAGCGATTGCAGCACTGATCGTGAGTGCGACTATCAAAAGAGGGTTAACGTGCATTGGTCGACACTTTCATGATCGTTTGCGTGACGTCAGTTTATAGATGCGTGGGCTGTTTCAGGGAAGGGTCAAGTTGCTCGACCCTTTTTTGGATCAGAGCATGCCTTACCTTCGAAAATACAAAGTCAGCTTTGTCTCCCTCCCTGGTAACGAACCATCCCGCTGCGAAGGCCCCTATCCGCCCCTCGTGTCGAAATGCTGTGCCGTGTACAATCCAACCTGAATGTCAGCTGTCCCATCTGGCTTGAGTCGGAATTTGACCAACTTCGTGATAGACTCGGTTGATGGTCCATTTGTTCAAACCGATTATCAAGCCTGTCACCGTAACGCTTTTTGGCGTTATCGGTGTTGGGACAGCATTTGCATCCAGCGATTGCGATGAAAAGTTACTGACCTTTGAAGATTGGAGAGATTGGCAGCAAATCACTCAAAAGCCTGTCAAATCCGTCGGCCATAGCAACAACTGGGTCGGTATCTTCGTCAATGAGCTTGCGAATGAAACCTATCGCAATGCGGGCGCTCTGTATCCGGTATGTGCCAAAATCGTCAAGCCGATCTACGATGATGCTGACGGAAAATCGGTTAGAAAACTGACAATCATGGTGAAAATGCCCGATGGGTTTGATGCGCAAAATGGCAACTGGTGGTACGCAACATCTGACCCATCCGGGTCCCGGGTTGTGCCAAAACGTCGACGGGCAGATTGCATAAGCTGTCACGAGCAAGCTGCTAAAACGGACTATCTGTTTTCTGAAGATGTTTTGGAGGCCGAGGGAAAGTAGGTCGTAGGCGTTACTTTTGTTTCGCCATTACCTCTTCCCAACCTTTGATCAGGACCGCACGACGCGCAGGGTATTTTCCTTCAAGCACTTCCAATTTACGCACCCGGTCCGTTCTGAAATGCCTGTAGTCCTGCTTGGTTTCACACCAGGCGACGATATAGCGAACCGTGTTCAAATAGGCGATCAGCAACGGCCAAATTACTCGATTGGTTGTCCCTTCATTTTGGTCCTGATAGGTTATTTGCAGCTTGGATCTCTCTCTGATTGCTCGCCGCAAGGCGGCACCGTCGAATTGTTCCTGAATTTTGGGGCGGGTAGAGATTGACCTGGAACCAGCATCCAAAACTATCGGACGAAGTTCCTGCGGTATCGCGTCGGACAGTTTAGAAACCAAATCTCTGGCTGCAATGGCAAGCGAGGGATCACCTTGCGACGCGACCCAGGCGGCTCCTAGAACCGCCGCCTCCAACTCATCCGCCGTCAGCATCAGCGGAGGCATATCGTAACCATCGTCAAGCACATAACCCGTCCCTGCTTCACCAGTGACAGGGACCCGCTGAGCAGTAAGCTCCGCCATATCCCGATAAAGGGTCCGCAGCGATATTTCCAATTCATCTGCAAGGCTCCTTCCCGTCACCGGAGATTGATTTGCACGTAAAATCTGGATAATCTGAAAAAGCCGTTCAGTGCGACGCATTTTTTCCTCCTGCTGTCACACTGCTGCCACAACGGTGTCAGCAGGGCAACGTTATCAGAGCGCAAGTACCAAGAAATTCAGCGCAATTGCCGAAATGAGAAAGCCAAATGATACACCACCAAAGAACTCTTGTAATCGACGCCAGCCCAGACGCAGTTTGGGCCGTCCTCGGTCGTTTCATGCACATCGATGAATTTGCACCGCTCGTGAAATCGGTCGATGCCCTCACAACCGGTAAAGATCAGGTCGGTTCCAAGCGTCGCTGTCACTTTGATGACGGTGGCTCTGTTGTTGAGGAAGTGACCGAGTGGGAGACAAATCGCAGGTATCGCGTTCGATTGTCGGAAACAGACCCTATGCCCCTAACCGAAGCCTACGCCGAATTGAGCATCAAACCGCATGGCTCAGGGCAGACACTTGTGGAATGGAGCATGGATTATCGCGTCAAATACGGCCCGTTTGGCTGGTTGCTGGGTCAGACGATGATGAAAATGATGATGGGCAAGATACTCGATGGCAATTTACAAGGCCTGGCTGCGAGAGTGACTTCAAACCAAACGCCCGAAGCACAAACGATCTAGGTCAAAGTGGATCTTGGTTCAGTCCCAGCTTTCAGCAGCATCGTCCCGCAGAGCCCCACTCCAACAGAAGAGCAATTCCATATGATCCTCGAATTTCACCACATCAACTATGTGTCAGATGACGTTGAACGGTTGCATCATTTCTACACCAATGTCCTCGGACTGGATGACGTCCCAATCGAGAATTTTCCGAGGCCGGAAGAGACGGACAACAAAGGGTATAGCGGCAAAATCCGGTTTGCCACTGATGGAAAGATGCAGATGCACCTTGCTGAAAGAAATCTAAGCGTAGCTTTCAAAAATGGGCAGGTCATCAACCCGGTAGAGCGAGGTCATATCGCGTTCCGGACGGATGACATCGAAGCGTTCAAGGGCGTGCTGGATGACAACGACATTCCTTACTCAGACTACGGCACCGCCTTTGCCAAAGAGTGGCATCAGGTCTTCTTTCACGATCCAGAAGGTAATATCATCGAGGTTCACCAAGCGGTTTAGAGCCTTGCCACACCAATTTTAGTGAGCGCGGCCTTCGGCGCGGCCAACGCCCCGTTCCTTGGGAAAGAACGGCGTGACCCGTTCAACCTGTTCTTCAGTAAGCCAAAACAGACGTGACATAGATGATCCTCCTTGCCACTATGAATCACAGGAATAAACCGGAGGAAACATGGTTCTCAGAACACTGTCAGAACGGAGTTCGGAATGACCGACCCTCTAACGTCTGCGCCAGTCCTTGAAACGGAACGCTTAGTCCTACGTGGCCCAGTACAAAGCGACCTACCCGAGTTCACTCGCTTCATGACGAGTTCGCCGAGAATGCTGGCTCAGGGAGAAACTGTCAGCAAAGAGCAAGCTTGGTTTGGCTTCTTGACCGGGATCGGCCATTGGCAATGGCACGGATTTGGATTCTTTACGCTAACCGTACGTGGTCGGAACCTTCCCATCGGTCGTGTCGGGCTGCTCAAGCATTCAAATTGGCCCGAAGTTGAGTTGGCTTGGCATCTTTATGCTGGAGCCGAGGGCAACGGATACGCAACCGAAGCCGGGTTGGCAGTTCGTAGCTGGGCGTATCAAGCCCATGGATTCAGACAATTGGTTAGCTACATTGATTGCGAAAATCGTCGCTCGCAGGCGGTTGCCAAACGTCTTGGAGCAAAGACCAATGGCACACGTGCTGATCACGAACCGGATGCTGAAGTTTGGGTGCACCCACCTGAACCCAAATAGTCAACTCGAATTCAGGGCGGCACCTCAGAAATCAGAGTTTAATAGGTCCTGACCCTAGTCCCAACTATAATTGAAACTCACACTGATGCGCTCTTGGTCGGCCATGTTCAGCGGCACTTCGTGGCGCAGCCAGCTTTCCCATAACAGTACATCTCCGACTTTGGGTGCAACATAGATGAAACTACGCAAATCAGCACGCGCATCGGTGCGGCGACCCGGTGCGGCCATCATCATGGGCAGGCGCGGATCTTCATATTTGATAGCGCTGGCGCCTTCGGGCATCGTAACATAGGTGGTGCCGCTGATCACACTATGGGGGTGAATATGCGAGGTATGGATACCGCCGGGGGGGAGGATATTGATCCACAGGTTGTCCAGCTTGATTTTTTTGTCGTCCAAATCAAATTCCAGATCTTTGACAAAGGCCGCCACATGTTTGTCCAGCACTTTGACCAGATCCTTGAAGATTGGAAAACGCCACGCCAGATCATCCAGCGAGGCATAGCTGGTATAGCCCGGATAGTCGTTTTCTTCGCACCAGGTCTGCCCGGCCTCGTCATCCTCGGCAATGACCAGACAAGAGGTTTCAAGCTCGCCCGCATCCGGCGCCTTACCGAACTCGGATAGGGCAGCGCGATAAAGACGGGTGACGAAGAGTGATTCAATCTGTGACATGGTCCCGTCATAGCCGAGTATGCGAAGGGGTCAATTGTCATCTTTGTCTCAATGAAAGTCCCGGCTTGGAAAAAGCCGTTTGGCTTGCTCTCTGGGGTGACGGGCTGCTTTGAGGACGGGCGTGCGCGGCGCGTCATCGGCTTGCGGCAGGGTAATGCCAATCGCGTCGTCCAGCGG
>PIVL01000250.1 GCA_003354145.1 Paracoccaceae bacterium | reverse complement strand
CGAACTGGACCGCCGGCGTTAGCCTGCCCGGTGGAGATTTCCCGGTGAACGGCGTTGCCATACTGATCCGGGAATTGCGTCAAAGTTATACATTTCTGGATGAGTTCTGGGCGACGCGTCTCGTCAAGGCCTATGGCACTGAGGCTCGCCTGATCTTAGGTGACGCCAAATCGGCCACTGACATGGGCAAAATGTTTGCCGCAACATTGACCGAACGTGAAATTGTCTGGTTAGTGGGTAAGGAATATGCGCGCATCGCCGAAGATGTGGTGTGGCGCCGGTCGCGATTGGGGCTTCGGATGACGAAGGTCGAAATCGAAGAACTGGATACTTGGATGAAAAATATGCGCACCAGAAACGGCCCGGCCGCCGATATCGAGCTGGCGCGCAGGGGGGCACAACAATGACGCTGGTTTTCGAAGGGGTTTCAAAGATCGTAAATGGGCGAACGCATATCCATCCAACGGATCTGACTTTGCAGAATGGCACGATGAATGTGCTGCTGGGGCCGACAAGTTCGGGCAAAACTTCGCTGATGCGTCTGATGGCTGGACTGGACGTGCCAAACACTGGTCGGATTCTGTGGAATGGCGAAGATGTGACTGGTGTGCGCGTACAGGATCGCAAAATTGCGATGGTGTATCAGCAATTCATTAATTACCCGTCGATGACAGTCTACGAGAATATTGCCTCGCCGATGCGGCTGTTAGGTAAATCGGCGGCAGAGATTGATACCGCGGTTAAGAAAACCGCAGATCTGATGCAGATATCGGATATGCTGGATCGCAAGCCGCTGGAATTGTCAGGCGGGCAGCAGCAACGTTGTGCTTTGGCGCGGGCTCTGGTCAAGAATGCTGGGCTGGTGTTGTTGGACGAGCCACTGGCAAATCTGGATTACAAACTTCGCGAGGAACTGCGGGCTGAAATCCCCAAAATTTTCGCCGAAGCCGGTTCGATCTTTGTGTACGCCACCACAGAACCCGAAGAAGCACTGTTGCTGGGTGGAAATACCGCCACTTTGTGGCAGGGACGGGTGACACAATTTGGATTGACGCCATCGGTATATCGCCAACCGGTGGACGCCACCACGGCACGAGTGTTCTCGGATCCGCCGATGAATTTTTTGAAAGTGACCAAGTCAGAAAACAAACTGATGTTTGGAGATGGCCAGTCTGCGCGTGCGAGCGGTACTTTGGGCGATCTGGCCGACGGAGCATACACAGCGGGGTTCCGTCCCAATCACCTGGAATTGGAACGCAAATCCGAAGATTCGCTGGAATTTGTTACCAATCTTATCGTGACCGAGATCACCGGTTCAGAAACATTTGTGCATCTTGATCATCGGGGCGAACGCTGGGTCGGACTAATAAAGGGGGTGCGCGATCTGACATTGGGCAGCACATTGCAGGTCTATCTGAACCCTTCGCATGTTTACATTTTCAGCGAGGACGGTGCGCTGGTAGCACCCGCCTCCTACGCGTTGGCTGCGTAAGGGGCACGGCAATGGCAAAGATCACATTAGACAATCTGGCACATTCCTATCTACAAAATCCTAAAGGCGAAGAGGATTATGCGTTAAAGACGTTGAACCACGACTGGGTGGACGGCGAAGCCTATGCTTTGTTGGGCGCGTCGGGCTGTGGCAAGTCCACGCTGCTCAATATCATTTCTGGTCTGTTGCATCCCAGTCAGGGGCGCGTCTTGTTCAATGACCGTGACGTTACCAATTTGCCGACGGCACAGCGCAACATCGCGCAGGTGTTCCAGTTTCCAGTGGTCTACGACACCATGACAGTACGTGATAACCTGGCGTTTCCACTGCGCAACAGGGGTGCGGATGCGACTTACATCGCGGATCGGGTTCAGGCGATCGGCAGGATGATCGGGATGGAGGCCGAACTGGACCGCAAGGCGCGCGGATTGACGGCTGACGCTAAACAAAAAATCTCACTGGGTCGGGGCATGGTGCGCGAAGATGTGAATGCGCTGTTGTTTGATGAACCACTGACAGTGATCGACCCACATATGAAATGGGAATTGCGTACGCAGTTGAAATCTCTGCACCACGAATTTGGCCATACTATGATTTACGTGACCCACGACCAGACCGAGGCGCTGACTTTCGCTGACAAAGTGGTAGTGATGTATGATGGTGGTGTTGTGCAGATGGGCACTCCGCAGGAGTTGTTTGAAAAGCCCGCGCATACTTTTGTGGGCTACTTCATTGGATCTCCGGGAATGAACGTGCTGGATGCCAAGGTGAACGGCAACATGGCCACGATCGACGGCACCCAAATTCCATTGGGGGCAGGATACAATCCGACGTTTGGCAAGGTTCAGATTGGCGTTCGGCCTGAGTTTACTCGCTTGACCAGTGGCAATGATGGACTGCAGATCAAAGTACGCCGGATAGAAGACGTTGGCCGCCACAAAATTGTACGTGCCGATTTTTTTGGCAATGAAATCAATATTATTGTGGACGAAGGCGCCGAAATTGGCGCGGATATGAACCGTGTCGTCTTCGATCCAGCTGGAATTAACGTTTACGTCGATGACTGGCGCATTCAGGGAAAGGCCGCCTAATGGAAAAAACAGTCAATCAAAAGGCTTGGTTTCTGATCTTGCCAGTGCTCGTGCTGGTGGCGTTTTCAGCCGTTATCCCACTGATGACTGTGGTGAACTATTCAGTGCAGGACACATTCGGCAGCAACAAATTCTTCTGGGTCGGACTGGAATGGTTCTCTGACATACTAAGTTCTGATCGGATGTGGGATGCGTTGGGGCGCCAGATTACCTTTTCAACGATCATTCTGGCCATCGAAGTGCCCATGGGGGTCTTTGTGGCGCTCAACATGCCCAAGAAAGGGTTTTGGGCCTCGGTCTGCCTGGTGCTGATGTCGTTGCCATTGTTGATCCCGTGGAACGTGGTTGGCACGATCTGGCAGGTTTTTGCGCGTGTTGACATCGGTTTACTGGGGTACTCGCTGGACAAACTAGGGGTCTCCTACAATTACACGCAGGATTCCTTTGCCGCTTGGGCTACTGTTATCGTCATGGATGTTTGGCACTGGACATCCCTTGTGGCCTTGTTGGCTTATGCTGGGCTGCAGTCAATCCCGGACGCCTATTATCAGGCCGCCAAGATTGATCAGGCAAGTCGCTGGAAGGTGTTCCGCTTTATCGAGCTGCCCAAGATTATGGGGGTTCTGATGATAGCCATTCTGTTGCGCTTTATGGACAGCTTCATGATCTACACCGAGCCGTTTGTTGTCACCGGTGGTGGCCCCGGCAACTCGACCACGTTCCTTTCGATTGACCTAGTAAAAATGGCGCTTGGACAATTCGATCTTGGACCCGCGGCCGCATTTTCGATCATGTATTATCTCGTAATTCTGTTGGTTTCCTGGGTTTTCTACACCGTGATGGTAAACCTCCAAAAAAGGGATGGTGCTTAATGTCTGATGCAACTTTGAACCAATCCGCCTCGCGGGGTCTGTCTCTGCCAAAAGTTAAGGGCAACGTCGTTGTGCTAGTGCTGTACTTGACCTTTTTGATGCTGCCGATCTACTGGCTGATAAACATGAGCCTTAAAACCAACACCGAAATCCTGAATGTTTTTTCGCTGTGGCCGCAGGATCTGACTTTTGACAATTACCTGACCATTTTGACGGATTCCAGCTGGTACATGGGTTACGTCAATTCGATGATCTACGTGGTAATGAATATGGTGATCAGTCTGGCAGTTGCGCTGCCTGCTGCCTATGCGTTCAGCCGGTACTCCTTCATGGGCGACAAGCATCTGTTCTTTTGGTTGCTGACCAACCGGATGGCACCACCCGCAGTTTTTGCGCTGCCGTTCTTTCAGCTTTATAGCTCGGTAGGACTGTTTGACACCCATATCGCGGTGGCTTTGGCGCATTGTCTCTTTAACGTGCCGTTGGCCGTATGGATTCTGGAAGGGTTCATGCGTGGTGTACCAAAAGAGATCGACGAAACCGCCTATATCGACGGCTATTCATTTCCTCGCTTCTTCATCAAAATATTCATACCGCTGATCGCCAGTGGGATCGGCATCGCAGCGTTCTTTTGCTTCATGTTCTCATGGGTAGAACTATTGCTGTCGCGCACCCTGACATCGGTCAATGCAAAGTCGATTGCCGCGACTATGACCCGCACGGCGTCTGCGTCGGGATTGGACTGGGGGGTTCTCGCCGCTGCTGGCGTTCTGACAATCATTCCCGGGGCGCTGGTGATCTATTTTGTCCGTAACTACATCGCCAAGGGTTTTGCCCTGGGTCGCGTGTAATCAAGCATAGGAGAACTGAACAATGGCATGGATGGCATGGACACTACCAACTGCAATTTTCTTTGTGATAATTGCCTTTACACTGATTACCTTCACGATCCTTGCAATCAAATATCCCGAAACACCCCGCATCGGAGTGCTTCGGATCGAAACCACGCGGGGTGACCGTTTGTTCATCACGCTTCTCGGCTCGGCTTTTATCAATCTGGCCTGGCTTGGATTGGTTAGCGCATCACAACCTTATGCGTTGATCGTCTGTCTGATTTACGCCGCAGCGGTGTTCCGCTGGGTGTAACTTGGAAAATGGCGGCTGGAGGACGAGCAAGATCAACCAGTCGCCCCTTTTGGAACGTTCTTTTAGGGAGGAACAACAATGAACTTACGATTAAAATCCACTACTGCAGTGGTGTGTGCGCTTGGCATGCTGTCAACGCCGGCGTTTGCCGACATGGACGCCGCAAAGGCGTTTCTTGACAGCACCATTGAGCATTCAACGCTTACCCGCGCTGAGCAAGAAGCAGAGATGCAGTGGTTTGTTGACGCTGCCCAACCTTTTGCCGGAATGCATATCAACGTGGCGTCGGAAGGCATCGATACGCATATCTATGAAACCGAAGTACTGGCCAAAGCCTTTGAAGCTATCACTGGTATCAAAGTTAGCCATGACCTGATCGGCGAAGGTCCGGTTGTTGAAAAGCTGCAAACACAAATGCAGACGGGCGAAAATATCTATGACGCCTATATCAACGATTCCGATCTGATCGGTACGCATTGGCGGTATCAGCAGGCGCGGAACTTGACCGAATGGATGGCCGGCGAAGGCGCTGACGTCACCAACCCGGGATTGGATCTGGACGATTTTATCGGCCTGGAGTTCACCACTGGGCCTGATGGCAGCCTGTATCAGTTGCCTGACCAACAGTTCGCGAACCTTTACTGGTTCCGCTACGATTGGTTCAACGACGAAAAGAACAAAGCCGATTTCAAAGGCAAATATGGCTATGATCTGGGTGTTCCGGTGAACTGGTCTGCCTATGAAGACATCGCTGAGTTCTTTACTGGCCGTGATCTAAGCCATCTTGATGTCGAAGGCGAAGTCTTTGGCAACATGGACTATGGTAAAAAGGATCCAAGCTTGGGTTGGCGTTACACTGACGCGTGGATGTCCATGGCTGGAATGGGCGACGAGGGTGAGCCAAACGGCCTGCCTGTAGATGAATGGGGTATCCGGGTAAACGAAAACTCGCAGCCTGTTGGCTCGTGTGTTGCACGTGGCGGCGCTACCAATGGCCCAGCAGCAGTTTATGCTGTGACCAAGGCGATTGACTGGCTCAAGAAGTACTCGCCACCTGCCGCAGCTGGTATGACGTTCTCCGAAGCCGGACCTATTCCGGCGCAAGGTAACGTTGCTCAGCAAATGTTCTGGTACACGGCATTCACGGCTGCAACCGTGCTGCCTGATCTGCCGGTAATGAACGCCGACGGGACACCGAAATGGCGGATGGCGCCATCGCCACATGGTGCCTATTGGACCCCTGGAACAAAAATTGGCTATCAGGATGTCGGATCGTGGACGATCATGAAATCCACGCCGGTTGATCGAGCAAAAGCGGCTTGGCTTTATGGTCAGTTTGTGACCTCTAAAACAGTTGACGTTCAAAAGTCACATGCTGGTCTGACGTTCATTCGTGAATCGACGATTCAGCATGATAGCTTTACAGAGCGTGCACCAAGACTGGGTGGCCTGGTTGAATTCTATCGTTCGCCAGCACGCGTTCAGTGGTCGCCAACTGGCACCAACGTACCTGACTATCCTAAACTAGCTCAGCTGTGGTGGCAGAACATCGGCGACGCAATGTCCGGTGCGAAGACTCCGCAAGAAGCCCTGGATAGCCTCTGTGCAGATCAAGAAAAAGTTCTGATCCGTTTGGAACGTGCCGGTGTTCAAGGCGACATTGGTCCGAAAATGAACGACGGGATGGATCCCGAGCATTGGTTGTCACAGCCTGGTTCGCCAAAAGCGAAACTGGCCAATGAAGATGAAGAACCAAAGACGATCGCTTATGATGAGCTGATCAAGTCCTGGAACTAATCCTTTCCTTGCCGGGGCTGTTATGGCCCCGGCATCGTCTCTCCCGTACGGGAGACCGAAGATATTTTCCTGAGTTTCGGTTCACCAAACTAATGCAGTCGTCTGACCACGGCGGCTGTATTCTTTAAGCCTCATCAAGCCAAAGAGCCGAAACATGACTTTTGTTCTCGCTATTGACCAAGGAACCTCATCAAGCCGGGCCATCTTGTTTGATGAACGGATGAAGCTAGTTACGAGCGTTCAGGAAGAGTTCCAGCAGTATTATCCGGCGTCCGGTTGGGTTGAGCATGATCCCAGCGACTTGTGGACCACGACGGTGGGCACCTGCCGTGAAGTTATTGAACGTGCCGGGATTGCTTCCATCGAGATCAAAGCGATCGGCATTACCAACCAGCGCGAGACAACGATTGTCTGGGACCGTCAAACCGGTAACCCCATTCACAACGCGATTGTCTGGCAGGACCGTAGAACTTCTGTTTTTTGTCACGAATTACGCGAAGCAGGGCACGAACCTATGTTCACAGACCGCACTGGTCTGTTGGTTGACCCCTATTTTTCGGGGACAAAACTGAAATGGATTCTTGACAATGTTGAGGGCGCCAGAGCAAGGGCCGAAGCGGGCGAGTTTTTGTTTGGTCCAGTACTTGCCGTTTCGGTAGCGCAACCCGTGTCGTAGCAGAAAGCTCAAAAGTTGTTGCTTTGCTACTTTCCGGGCATCCATTGCCTGCTTTCGGGTCCGGATCAGGTCGCGCATCGCTTCCTGTTCTTCGTC
>PIVL01000249.1 GCA_003354145.1 Paracoccaceae bacterium | reverse complement strand
AAGGAACTCGGTCGCGCCGGGCCCTTTGATCACATGTTTGGTAAAGGCGGTCGCATCCACCAGACCAACGCCCTGACGGATCGCCAAAGCCTCATCTCGCGCATATTGCCACCAGTCGCCACGTCGGAACGACCTGCTGTCATGGTCGCTGAACCCAACGGGAGCGTAATAATTCGGACGTTCCCAGCCGTTTACAAACCCAAACTGCGCGCCCAGCGCTTTTTGCCGGTCATAGGCCGGAGCCGTGCGCAATGGGCGACAAGCGGGACGCTCCTCATCCGGATGATGCAGGACATAGACGTGGTCATAACATTCTTCGTTTTTGCGTGCTGCGAATTCTGTGGTCATCCAGTCGCCATAGCGTTTGGGATCCAGGCTGGCCATGTCGATCTCGGCTTCGCCTTCGACCATCATCTGCGCCAGATAATAGCCAGTGCCACCAGCCGCCGTGATGCCAAAGGAAAATCCTTCTGCCAGCCACATGTTGCGCAGGCCCGGTGCCGGGCCGACCAAGGGGTTGCCGTCCGGCGTATAGCAAATCGGGCCATTGAAATCATCCTTGAGGCCGGATTCTTCGCATGACGGAATCCGGTGGATCATCGCCATGTATTGCTCTTCGATCCGGTCAAGCGCCAAGGGGAACAGATCGGCGCGGAAACTGTCGGGCACGCCATGTTCAAACCGCGCTGGCGCGGTTTTCTCGTAGACACCCAAAATCCAGCCACCCCGCTCTTCGCGCACATATGACTGGGCATCGGCATCGCGGATCACCGGATGTTCGGCATTGCCAGCAGCACGCCATTCGACCAGCGATGCGTCTTGATCCATAACGATGAACTGATGTTCAACCGGGATGGCTGGCATTTTGATCCCTAGCAAATTGGCTGTGCGCTGCGCGTGGTTGCCCGAGGCGGTGACCACATGTTCGGCAGTGATGACGATCTGTTCGTCGCTTGGAACAAGATTGCCTCCTTTTTCCACCATCCTGGTTACTGTCACCTCCCAGGCGTCACCGTTCCAGTGAAACGCATCTGCCTGCCATTTGCGTTCGATGACGACGCCACGCTGGCGCGCACCTTTGGCCATCGCCATGGTCACATCTGCCGGGTTAATGTAACCGTCCGTATCGTGATACAGTGCGCCCTTCAGGTCATCGGTGCGGATCAGCGGCCAACGCTGCTTCACCTCATCCGGGGTCAGGAATACATACGGCACGCCACAGGTTTCAGCGGTAGACGCATAAAGACGGTACTCATCCATGCGTTCATCGGTCTGGGCCATGCGCAGATTGCCAACTACAGCAAAGCCGGCATTTAGCCCAGTCTCTTCCTCAAGCGTTTTATAGAACTCGACCGAATACTGGTGAATATGCGTGGTCGCATAGGACATATTGAACAGCGGCAGCAAGCCAGCCGCGTGCCAGGTTGATCCTGACGTCAATTCGTCCCGTTCCAGCAGCATAACATCGTCCCAACCGGCCCGAGCCAGATGATAGGCAATCGACGTACCAACAGCGCCACCGCCAACAACCAAAGCTTTTACATGCGTTTTCATGCGACCATCCCTCAAGTGCGAGTCCCGTTGGTCTGGGTTTATGCCCAACATAGCGCCCCTGCGCCAAGTCCATCCGACGCAAATCCGCGCGAAACCGACGTTGGTGGGTTATTTCTGGGTATTCTGCGCCGAACTACCTGGTTCTCGCTGGCGGAGTGTGAGTATTTTTGACGAGAAGAAATAAAAGGCATTCCGTGAGAGGTATGCCCGCCGAAGGCGCTAAAAAAAAGAATCACGCCAAAGGCGTGGCCTTGGGATTACGCTTCGTCCGAAAGGATTTTGCCCGGATTCATGATATTGTCAGGATCAAAGGCCGTTTTGATTGCGGCCATATAGCGGGTCGCCCCACCAAGTTCTTTGGTCAGATAAGGGCGTTTGCCCTGTCCTATGCCATGCTCGCCGGTGCAAGTGCCATCCATTGCGATCGCTACATCGTTCAGGCGACCAACATATTCTTCAGCGCGAGCAAGCTCGTCTGCGTCATCCATATCCACCAGCAAAGTTGTATGGAAATTTCCGTCCCCCACATGGCCGACAATCAAGCCAACAAGACCCAACTCTTCCAGCATTTCATTGGCACGAGCGACGCAGTCAGCAAGACGTGAGATCGGAACACAGACATCCGTCGCTATGCCACTGGCACCGGGGCGGGATTGCAGCGTTGCCCAGTAATATTCGTGCCGGGCTTTCCACAGGCGATTGCGTTCTTCTGCGTTGCTGGTCCATTCAAACCCGGTACCGCCAAAATCTTCGGCCAGTTCTCCAAAAGCGTCAGCTTGCTCAGCAGCGCCTGCCTTGGTGCCATGAAATTCCAGCATCAACAAAGGCGATTCTGTCAGCGTCAGTTTAGCATATGCGTTCACTGCCTTGACCGAGGCCGTATCCAGCAACTCCATCCGCGCCACCGGGATACCATATTGGATCGTTGCGATCACCGCCTGACAGGCCGCATCCACCGACGGGAACGAACAACAGGCCGACGACATCGCTTCGGGGATACCATGAAGGCGCAGAGTGATTTCGGTAATCAGACCCAATGTTCCCTCGGACCCCACCATCAACCGCGTCAGATCATAGCCTGCCGATGATTTTTTGGCCCGCTGCGCCGTGCGAATAATCTCGCCATTGGGCATCACCACTTCCAGAGCGATAACGTTGTCTTTCATCGTGCCGTATCGCACCGCATTGGTGCCACTGGCGCGCGTTGCAGTCATGCCACCGATCGAGGCATTGGCACCGGGATCAATGGGAAAGAACAATCCTTGATCACGAAGATGGGTGTTGAGCTGTTCCCGTGTCACTCCGGGTTGCACGACACAATCCAGATCTTCAGCGTGAACTGCGAGAATCTGATCCATCTGGCCCATATCCACTGAAATTCCACCTGCAGGCGCATTTACATGGCCTTCTAATGAGGTGCCGACACCAAACGGAATGACCGGAACTTTGTGGGCAGCGCAGGCTTTGATGATCTCGGAAACTTCGGCAGTATTCTGCGGAAAAACAACCGCATCAGGTGGCTGATTTTCGATCCAGGTAGTGGTATGACCATGTTGTTCGCGGATGGATTTTCCGGTCTGCAACCGATCACCAAAGCGTTGTTTGAGGATACCCAACGCAGTTTCAATGCCGGTTTCATTGCGTGGCAATGTTGCTGCCTTCACCATCTTGATATCCTTGCTGGCCTATATTGTTCTCTGACTTATCTGAATATATGGGGGTTTATCAGCGACTTATTCTCCCAGTGCAATGCCTTCTCGTCTCGGGTCTGCGCCACCTTTAATATCCGGGCCAATTGCAATCGCATGCAGACCTGAATTCAGACCGCGAACTTTGACTTTATAGCCCAGGGCCTCAAGCGGCTCCTGCAGCTCTGCGGCTATGGTTTCCTCTTCCAGATCGTAGGTGCCAAACCGATTGATCGCATGCGGAATAGAGACTGCCTGCTGCACGTCCATTCCCCAATCAAGCCAGGCGATGATCGACGTTGCCACATAGCCGATGATCCGACTACCACCGGGAGACCCGATGGCCAGAACGGGTGCTCCGTCTTTCATCACAATAGTGGGCGACATGGACGACCGAGGCCGTTTGCCCGGCTCGATCCGGTTGGCAATTGGCACGCCATCGCTATGGCTGCGAAACGAGAAGTCAGTCAATTCGTTGTTTAAAAGGAATCCACGCGTCATCAGGCGTGAGCCAAATGCGTTCTCAACCGTTGTCGTCATAGACAGAACATTGCCATAGGCATCCACGATCGAAATGTGCGAGGTCGAAGGCAGCTCAATCGCCTCATCATCTGCCCAGTTCAGCGCATGGTCGAATTCCGGATTACCCGGTGCAATATCGGTCAGCGCCATTTCTCCGGCCAACAAAGCCGCCCGCTCTGCCAGATAGGCCGGATTAACCAGTCCTTTAGTTGGCATCGGGACAAAATCGCTGTCGGCCATGTACCGGCCACGATCCGCAAACGCGAGGCGCGAGGCGTCACCGATCAACCGCCATGCGTCCACGTTACTCGGCCCCATCGCGGCCAGATCATACGCCTCTAGCATACCCAGAATCTGCCCGACGGTCAGTGCGCCCGA
This sequence comes from Paracoccaceae bacterium, assembly GCA_003354145.1. Taxonomy (GTDB): domain Bacteria; phylum Pseudomonadota; class Alphaproteobacteria; order Rhodobacterales; family Rhodobacteraceae; genus NORP181. The sequence goes on along the minus strand of PIVL01000249.1, from coordinate 3,042 downwards.
GGATGGCGGCCCCATGCCGCACACCTCATGGGCGCGATAGGTAACGCAGACCGGCGCACGTTCACGGATCTGATAAATTGCAAGATCCAATTGCGACAATACACCGGGATTGCCAGCGGCTGTGGCCACAGTTCTGATAATATCAGCCGCCACTGGCCCGGTATAAAACCCGTCTTCGCCTTTGTCGGCGAATATGCGCAATGTGTCAGCATATGCGGGGTTCTTAAGCACTTTGCCCGCTTGTAACGGCATGCCATCGGGCAATAAATAGTTCGCAGTTACGGGAAACCGTGCCAGCCGTTCCGCATCGAACTCTACCAAGGCCGCCAAACGAGGCGACACTGCAAACCCATCTTCAGCCAAAGCGATTGCCGAGCCAAACAGCGACGGCCATGGGCTACGTCCCCAACGACGGTGCGCTTCTGCCATCAGCGCCGGGGTGCCGGGAGTACCAACAGAGCGCCCGCCAACCACGGCATCAAAGAATTTCAATGGCTCTCCATCGTCATTCTGAAAAAGCGTCGGCGTTACCGCCAAGGGCGCTGTTTCCCGGCCATCCAGCGTGGTCAACTCACCGCTCGCGGCATCGTACCAAACCAGAAATGCGCCACCACCAAGTCCCGATGATTGCGGCTCAACCAGCCCAAGTACGCTCTGCACCGCAACCATTGCATCCGCGGCACTGCCCCCTGTGCGCAAGATCGCAGCCCCGGCCTCAACCGCAAGCGGATTGGCTGCTGCAATCATCCAATTCTCGGCAACCACTGGTTGGCCATCAGCTTTGCTTTTTAGCGCTGCAAGAATTTCAGCACTTTCAGCAATCAACTGACCATTGGTCGCCGTTTCGGGTGCAACCCTGTCTGTTGCCTGCTGAGCCTGCGCGGCCCCACTCAGAACAACACAGCATGTTAAAAGAAGATTTTTCATATATCACTACTCCAGTATTTATCAGCAAACTTCAGACCGAATTCACAACATCGACGGGACCACCTGATCCGGAGGACGATGCCCGTCTTCAAAGGTTTTAATATTAATGATGACCTTTTCGCCCATCTCGATACGCCCCTCGATCGTGGCCGATCCCATGTGCGGCAGCAGCGCGACATTGGGCAACTCTCGCAGGCGCGGGTTGATATCGGTGCCGTGTTCATAGACGTCCAACCCCGCGCCGGCCAATTCGCCAACCCGCAACATCCGTGTCAGTGCATTCTCGTCGATGACTTCGCCGCGTGACGTGTTGACGATAACAGCCGACGGTTTCATCAGTTTCAGGCGTCGTGCGTTCATCAGGTGGAACGTGCTGGGCGTTGAAGGGCAGTTGATCGACAACACATCCATGCGGGCCACCATCTGATCCAGACTCTCCCAATAGGTGGCCTGCAATTCATGTTCGGTTTCCGGGCGCAAACGTTTGCGGTTGTGATAATGTATTTGCATGCCAAAAGCAGCAGCACGACGCGCCACGGCCTGACCAATCCGCCCCATGCCCAGAATTCCAAGACGCCGTCCAGCAACACGCCCTCCCAGAAAAGCCGTTGGCGCCCAGCCTTTCCAGTCGCCTTTTTGCATCACCGCCAAACCTTCGGGAATGCGCCGAGTCACGGCCAAAATCAGCGCCAACGTCATATCGGCGGTATCATCAGTCAGGACGCCGGGGGTATTGCTAACCAGCACACCGCGCTGCCGCGCAGTAGCGACGTCGATGTGATCGACCCCTGCCCCGTAATTGGCTATCAATTTAAGCCGCTCTCCGGCCTGCGCAATCAGGCCTGCATCAATAGTATCGGTCACTGTCGGCACCAGAATATCAGCGCTCTGCACTGCCTCGACCAGTTCTGCGCGGCTCATCGGTTCGTCGTTTTCCCGCAGCCGCACATCGAAAAGTTCGCTGATCCGGGTTTCCACAACCTCGGGCAACCGTCGCGTCACGACAACACTCAGGCGTTCTGTTGGCACATTCGATCTCCTACCGCTTTTCAAATCAATCCCTGTCATGTCATGGTGGCGCAGGAACAGGCGAGGCACAAGAACCTCATCGCGAATAACACGCAGCCTTTTTTCAAAAAATTGAGTAGACGGGCATGCAGGCAGTGACAGTTTTCATTAGAGTGAATCGTTTTGTTACGATGATGTGTATAGCATTGATTCTGGCGATTGCCGCGTCGACAGCGGCGTTTGCACAAACGACCGACATGCGCGGATCAATCACCAACCTGCCATTGCCCCGCTATGTGTCAATGAAATCCAGCGAGGGCAACGTTCGGCGTGGTCCTTCCCTGACACACCGCATAGATTGGGTATTCACTCGACGCGATATGCCGTTGCAAATCACTGCAGAACACGGCCATTGGCGTCGGGTTCAGGACCGTGACGGCGCTGGTGGATGGGTACATTACGCACTATTGTCTGGCGTGCGTACTGTGCTGATCGAACAGGATATGATGCCAATCTATGCACGCCCCGACCCGCAAACCACGATTGTGGCCGCATTCGAAATGGGAGTCGTCGCCCGGCTGGGGACCTGTGATCAATCCTGGTGCCGGGTATCGGCCGGCGGTTATAGCGGCTGGGCCCCGAAAACACAGCTATGGGGCGTCAGCCTGACTGAATTGCGTGACTGATTGGCGTGAACACTTAATAATAGTGATCACGATATGAATAGATTGCGTTGATCCGGGGCTGGCCAAGCCGGTCAAACAAGTGCAACATTACCCAATGTTGATCAAAGAAACCTTTCCAATTGCCGAAGTCCGAGTCCCCGCCAAACGTAAAAAGACGCTTGATGCGGACAAGGTGATAGAAATTGCTGAAGACATTCTGGAGAATGGCCAACTAACCCCAATCAGATTGCGCGCTGGTAAAACAGGCTTTGTGCTGATCGAAGGCTACCACCGCCTCGAAGCTCTCCGGGCTTTGGGGGAGGATACAATCGAAGGGTATTTGGTGCGGGCGCAATTGCACTAGAGCTGGCTAAGGAACCGAGCTTTAGAGTTCGAATTTTCAAAAATGGTGCGGGCGGTGCGCACCTGCGTCTTGTCGCTG
>PIVL01000555.1 GCA_003354145.1 Paracoccaceae bacterium | reverse complement strand
TCTCTGTCTCTGTCTCTGTCTCTGTCTCTGTCTCTGTCTCTGTCTCTGTCTCTGTCTCTGTCTCTGTCTCTGTCTCTGTCTCTGTCTCTGTCTCTGTCTCTGTCTCTGTCTCTGTCTCTCTCTCTCTCTCTCTCTCTCTCTCTCTCTCTCTCGCTGTGTCAGCCTGTCGGGCTGGATATGCCAAGACAGCAAGAGGCCAACGTGATGCCTGACCAGTTGTCCTTATCGTCTAGTGGTTAGGACGTCGCGTTGTGGCCGCGACAACCCAGGTTCGACTCCTGGTGAGGACAGTTTTGCTGAAGCATGCCCGGCCTTCGGTTGTGACCGAGGACGCCCCTTCATCCCACGCCAAGCGACGAATGAGAGTGCCGGAGAAGATGCAGCCAAACAACAAAGGGAAGGTTTGTTTGGAGAAGGCCACAGAAAGAGGGAAGGGGCCTCTTGACGGGCTGGCCAAGCTGCTCACATGCAAGCCCTGACTCTGAGCTGGCTGATGTGCAGAGAGACACAAATCATGCAACCCCTTCATCCCAGAACGCTGCCATGGCAAGTCTACAGATCCGCGGTAGTATAGTGGTTAGTATTTCCGCCTGTCACGCGGAAGACCCGGGTTCAATTCCCGGCCGCGGAGTTTCTTCATCGCTCGTGCCTGCAGCATTCTCTGGCCCCAAACCACTTGCCCCTCCCTCTCCCCTCCCCAAGTTGCCAAGTAGCTGCTCCTCGCCCCCTGGGGGGAGCAGCTACTTCGCAACTTGGGGAGGGGAGAGGGAGGTGTAACCACCGCCATGCCCTCGCCGGGCGCCCCGGCCCGCCGACCCCACAAAACAAGTCCAGGGAAAGAGCAGAGCCGCAGATGCACTTCAACATCTCTCCTCCTGCCCTTGAGCCTCCTCCACAGACAAGCAAGCTCCGGGCTGCTCGTGTCAACAGCATCAGTGGTCTAGTGGTAGAATACATCGTTGCCATCGATGTGACCCGGGTTCGATTCCCGGCTGATGCATCCCTTGCTCGGTGCTGCCCCCCAGGCTTGTGCTGGGCACAAGGCCGGCGCGAAGTTTGCGATCCTGTCGGGCTTTGACACGAAGGCCTGGCGCCGAGTCCCGAGCCCCCCCTGGATCCCCAAGCAATCGGTTTGGCGACTGTTTCGGGTTTTCGCACTCGGGCTTGGTGCCGAGTCCCTAGGCCTCCCCTAGGGTCCCCGGGCGACAGATTTGGCGAATGTTTCGGGTTCTGGGCACAAGGCCTGCCCCAAATTTGCGAATGTTTCAGTTTTTCGCACTCGGGCTTGGGGCCGAATCCCTAGGCCCCCCCCTAGGGTCCCCGGGCGACAGATTTGGCGAATGTTTCTGGTTTTAAGTTTGCGAATTTTTCGGGCTTTCGCACAAGGGCCTGGTGCCGGGTCCCTAGCCTGCCCTAGGGTCACTGGACACTAGCTTCGGCGAGTGTTTCGGGTGCCGGGCACTCACTCTCTCAACCTGTCGGGCTGTCCAATGCCAAGACACCAAGAGGCCAACGTGATGTCTGGCCAACGAATGCAAAATTGGGGCCGAGGCTTCTCCTGAATCCCCAAAGGCTTCACCGAATCGAGATCTCCACATTCTATGAAGCCAATGCCCACACGATCAATTCCACAACAAATCGTGCTGCCCCCGACGGATAACACACACATGAGCCATCTCATGGATCTGCAGCCATCAGCCCCCTTGGCCTAATGGACAAGGCGTCGGACTTCTAATCCGAAGATTGCGGGTTCGAGTCCCGCAGGGGGTGC
>PIVL01000554.1 GCA_003354145.1 Paracoccaceae bacterium | reverse complement strand
ATGCTTTTGCTTCGGGATCTTGTCACGACGATCGCCGTTGAACTTGTGTGGCATCTACAGCATCCTGAAATTACTGAACACCTCTGTATCAAACCAAACTGGGTCCGTGCAACAAGGCCGGTAAGGTGTGTCTTTGACACAGGTCAAATCATCTTTCGTGAAAAACTGCATGATGTGAATTGCTGGCGATCCACCTGCAAGTGGATGCGAGGTATGGGTCGTGTGCAGTCTGAATTATCCATATAAAGGAGATAGTCATGTCGATGCTCAAAGTGATTGAAGTGCTGGCGGAGTCGGACAAGAATTGGGAGGACGCAGCGCAATCGGCCGTGGCGCAGGCGAGCGAGACCGTTAATGATATTAAATCAATATATATCAAGGATATGGAAGCAACCGTTGAAAATGGAAAGATCGCCAAATATCGCATCAACGCCAAGATATCGTTCCTGCTGAGGAAATAGACGCCGCGCGATCAACTGCTGAAGTGCGCACACGGTGACGTGCGCAACCAAATCGTTGCCCGACGCTAGTTATCGCCCGCGAACTTCAGCGAATCTGGCGCGGTTGCTTCCTTTCAATTCCGGCAGACCCAATGGCTGAAACGGCCCTTCCGCATGACGAAGTGACGCGCCTGTTTGGCAATATTGACGACCGCCTTGTGGTTTAGATCATCGAAAGCGGTGCAACCATCACTGAACTGGAGGAGATCGCGGCGCACGCCAACACTCTGTCCAGTCACCACACCAATTTTTCCGTAGAATCCCGCATCTGCGAAGCTCGTCCCGTTGAGGGTCTGGCCACGGCCCCTTTTCAGCGGCAACCCCGGTTACGTGCGGTCAAGTGCCCGAATTTGCGACTTTTCATCGACCGAAAGAACCACAGCATGGGCCGGTGGAGTCACATAAAGCCCAACCACGTCGCGCAGCTTCGCAGCAAACGCCGGGTCATTTGACAGCTTGGACTGCCGCCAGCGATACGGGCTCAGGCCATGGGATTTCCAGATATCATGCACCGTTGACGTGCTCAATCCGACCACTTTAGCCATAGCCCGTACGGTCCAGTGACTGGCCTTATGAGGCGGCGGTTTCAGGGTCAGGGCGACAACTTCATCAATTCTGGCTTTGTCCAGCGGTGGTTTCCGGGAGGGCCGCGTTTTATCGCGCAGCAGCCCGGTCACGCCTTCCTGCATAAAACGTTCCTGCCAGCGACAGACACAGGTTTTCGACTTGCCCGTGGCAGCCATGATCGCGGTGGTGCCATGCCCATTCCCGCTCAAAAGAACAATACTGGCCCGCCAGACATGCTTCTGCGGGGCCGAGCCATCCGCAACAATCGCATCCAGACGACGGCGATCATCAGCGGTGACGGTAAATGAAATGGTTTTGTCGCAAAGCATTCACTCGGCTGAAGAAGGGTCTTCCGTGGATACAATTATGCTGCGAGGGCGGCGAACTGTTTGAAAGGTGATACCCCGGTTTGGTCTAACTGGCCTTTGCGGATCATGTGCGCAGTTTCGATCCCGGCTAACGTGGCGGCCGCAGAGTGGAAAGCCTTGAAACCGGGCATTGGCCGGGTGATCCGCTTGATGAAACGATGATCCTGTTCGACGATATTATTGAGATATTGGGACTGAACGATGCCGATGATCTGGCCAGCTCGCGTGAATTTAAGGATGACGTTTAGACTTTGCAGGCCGGCCAGATTGGCACCGCTCTTGTCGATCGCAATGCGGTCCGGGACACCGTTGGTGCCAACAGCGCGCTTAAAGAAC
>PIVL01000553.1 GCA_003354145.1 Paracoccaceae bacterium | reverse complement strand
GTTGCCGACACTCTCCAGCCGTTCTTGGTCAGAACAAATATCGACCGGCCATCAACAAACTGAACTTCTTCACTCTCTTTGTCTTCACCAAACATCGTGCCAGCCTGAGCGGTCGCGTCATATCCGTTGTCGATGAATTGGCGAAATAGCTTGCTATCTTCAAAGAGTACCACAATTTTTCGCTCAAAGCCGCCAATTCCAAATGCCAGACCCACGCCGCCAGTTCCCATTTTCATGTAGGTTCGCGCGCCGTTTTCCTTTTCAACAGCAACGCCCCGGCCATAACCAGCAGTGGCGCCAACGATTGTAACTTGACGCGCATCAAACACCGCGTAGCCAAAACTTTGGTCATACAGGGATTTTGCCTCCACGTTCTCGGAAAACAGCAAGGCCAGAGTGTCGGTGGCAACGCCATTGATCCTCTGCCGTGTCAGTTCTGGGGTTTTCTCGTTGCTGACCATTTCCGTCGTCGAATTGATGCTATCTCCTATGGCATTCCCAACATCGCTTGCAGCATTTCCGACATCGTTTGCTGTATTTCCAATAGCTTCGCCGACGTTCGATGCCCCCTTTTTCACCTTATTCCAAAGTCCCTCGGAATAGGCTGTGCAGGGTAGGGCGATACAAACGGCGGCAGCAAGGATCAAACGCATCAGGGGCCTCATTCACATGGATGTTTTTGAGCAATTGGTGATCCACACTTTGCGAAGCGATAACAATACTAGTCAAGAGCGAACTTACGTCTGGTCCGCTGGCTGGCGGGACGAGGCGGTCCGCATTGCAACTGCTACTGGGTCGACAGGTCGGTATTCCCCCTTTTTTGATGGGGAGGATCACCAACGCTATCCATGGAACCGGGTGGGAAGGAACCATCCTGGTTAAATCGGAATTTTACACGAAATCGAAATCGAAATACACGAGGACATCGTCCGGGACGTCATTAAGGCTGTCGTAGGTTACAATATCTTCTGAGCCTTGATCAGTGTCGAATGTGGTCACTTTAATGAGCCAATCATCGCTTTCGTCGCCATCAGAAACGATCGATCGAGTAACGGCACCTTCAGAAAACTCAAAGACGAATTGATCGCCATCGTCATCCAGCCTTATTCTGTTTGTTACGTTACCCTCTGTATCATAATTCGTGACGATCTCCTGCCAATTAACCGCCGAACCATCTGCCGAGGTATCTTCTTGGACGGTGCGCACGTGCAGGCCGTTGTCGAATAACTTGTGACGTGTTGTGTCATTGTCATACCAGATGTACTTGTCGGTCAGTTGCCCATTATCGTCATAGTCCCTAACGGAAACCTGCCAATCCTCCGCCGAACCATCTGCCGATTTATCTTCTCGGAAGGTTTGCAAGAGCACGCCGTTTTCGAATTGCGTGTGACTTGTTGTGTCATTGTCATACCAGATGTCCTTGCTGAACAGTTGCCCATTACTGTCATATTCCCTAATGGAATACCGCCAATCTACCGCCGAACCATCTGCCGAGGTATCCTCTTGGACGGTGAACCTGCGCAGGCCGTTGGAGAATTCTTCGTGACGTTCTATGTCATTGTCATAAAGGGTGATCTTGTCGGTCAGTTGCCCATTACTGTCATATTCCCTAATGGAAAACTGCCAATTTACCGCCGAACCATCTGCTGATCTATCTTCTTGGACGGTGCGCACGCGCAGGCCGTTGTCGAATTCTGTGTGACGTGTTGTGTCATTGTCATAATGGGTGAACTTGTCGGTCAGTTGCCCATTACCGTCATAGTGCCTAATGGAATA
>PIVL01000552.1 GCA_003354145.1 Paracoccaceae bacterium | reverse complement strand
GGTGCGTGAAGGCAAATGAGTGCGCATGGTCGGAGTTCATTTATCCGACGCCTTCCGATGCTGATTTGATTAGCGAAACTCTGGCCGACCAGATCATCGTTCACAACGAGTCCAGAGACGAAAACTGTCCCTAGTGACTTCATCGGACGCCGAGTGTGATCCCGGCGTCCGATTGTATCGTATATCAGCGCGTTGGCGCGGGTGCCTCGCCATAGCTGGTTGAAGTGTGAACCGTGGATCTGGTCGATATCTTAGAGCGCCGGAACGTTGCGCCGGGAGTGTCTATACCACCAGCCACTGTCTTGTCGCACTTGAATGGAACGACCGACTTGCCGATCCGGTAATATCCGACATTCGACAGCGCCTTACAGGCAACGCGGTCAGTCATAACGAGCGCCCTAATCGCAGCTTCGGGTTGTCCCATCACATAGAGCATACACACCGTCTCGGCTTCCCCAGACCCGTAACTCCCGCCAAATCCGGCCACCGCTATGCCGCCGCTGCGCCCAGCGAGACAGGGATGGCCTCCACCAAAAACGCTGGGGGCGCTCACAGCCGGGACGTTTTTGAGCGTTGCAGTCCCGCCGTTTGAATAATGGTTGTTGACCTGCAAAGCGGCCTGAGCAGCTGCGCCAGAAGCCGAGTTGCTTTCTGAGTTTGCTTCCGAGTTGCTTCCGCTCCCGGCAAACGAGGCCGATGCAGAAAAGGCAATCAAGGACGTGATTAGTAAAATGCGTTTCATCTGAGTCTCCAAAATTAATGGTTAATGATGGGGCGAGAAGCCGCCCCACCAGAGTTTGTGTGGCTTAAGGGCGACCGCGACCGCCACCGCTGTTGAACTGGAAGCTGCCCCAGCCTTCAGATACTCCGCCGAACTGAGTCCCGGCAGAGCTTGCGCCGAATCCGAAACTTCCGCTTTCCATCGACGCGCCACCACCGGAACCTTGGTCGCTCTCAGTCTCTCCGCCGTGCGGACCTGCGTGGGTGTTGTTGTTCGCCCACGAGGACTGACCGCCTCCTGTGCTTGCGCCGGTGAAGCCGAAGAACGCTGTGCCGCCTGATGTGCCGCCTGATGTGCCGCCAGAGGCCCATGCAGTGCCTTCGCCATTCCAATTGCCGGGACCGCCAGCCACAGCTGATGTTGCGAGAAGTACGGCCATTGCCGATGCTGAAAGATACTTAATCATTATAGTCTCCAAAGTTGAATTATAGTTTCAGTATTAAACGGTTATCATATAACCCTAAAAAGTCGATTTATGTTTTCGGCACCTCCTTTTCGATTGGCTCATCTGTCCACAATTCAAACGCTTTCTGCGCTTCATTGCGGCTCTCAAACTCTCCGTATTTCACCAGCATCTGCGATGCCGCATAGGCAGGCGGATTGGTCCGCGTCGTCCGTTCGACAGCGCGATACGGAATCCCGGCGAGGAACGCTCGCGCAAGATGGGTCGCTCGCGCGGCTGGGCGCACAACGTTGATCCGGTGTGAATGTAGGGAATTGAGAGTTGAGGTTTGCCGTTTGGCCTTCGCACGTTTTTCTTCGATGCGAATGGTTCTGGCTTCGTCTGCAAGGCTGATTGCCTTAATCTTGAGTTCGATAGACATGTGTCTAACTCCTTTGTGTATCAAAATTGTTGGTTTTTGGTTCACAAAGGTCGTGGTGGTGCGCGTGTCTAGGACATGGTGTCTCCTTTCGTTAGAGTTCGAATGTATGGTGGCCTTGGCGGGATTTGAACCCGCGATCGGGGATTTAGAATCCCTTGTCTTAACCGCTTGA
>PIVL01000551.1 GCA_003354145.1 Paracoccaceae bacterium | reverse complement strand
TTTTGCCAATTCCGGCTTCGCCGCGAAGATACACAACGTGTCCGTTCCCCGTTTCTGCACAGGAAGACAGAATTGCGGAAAACTGTTGAAGCTCAACATGACGACCAACAAATGTATTGGCATGAATGTTTTCAGGCAAAGATTTTGTCGCATCAACAGAACGCAGCCGAAAGGTAAGAACCGGTGTAGGAATTCCTTTCAACTCCAGTTCACCCAAGGGGTCGGAGACGCATTGCGATCCCACCGCCATTTGGACAGTGGCCGATATAAATGTCTCGTCCGCGCTGGCTTTGTCAGTCAAACGAGAGGCCAGATTCACTGAGTCTCCGGTGACAGTATAGTGCCCGTCGCTGCCAATACCGCTGGCCACAACCTGACCACTGGCTACGCCTATATGCGCCTTGATGGTGCGACCAACCTCATCGGAAATGCCAGGCATTGCCTGATGGATGGCAACAGCGGCGCAAACCGCGCGTTCTGGATCATTGCCATAGGCAAAGGGTGCGCCAAAAACAGCCATGGTGCTATCGCCAATATGTTTGTCGACGCTGCCACCGAAACTTTCGATGATGTCATCAACGACCCTAAAATAGGTCGAAATAAGAGCATGGGTTTCTTCGGCGTCCATATCGCTGGACATTTGGGTATAGCCAGAGATGTCAGCAAACAAGACAGTGACTTGTCTGCGTTCGCCGCCGCGGGATTTCGTATCCGGTTCTACAGGGGCAACAACTGGTTGAGGCGCGATGATTTCCGGCATTTCGTCAAGATTTATTGCCTCGATGGCGCGCACAAGCTTTTTACGAGGCCCCATGGCGATGCCAAGTTCGCGAAGATCATTTTCAGTCAGATCCCGCGCCGCATCCAGGTCAATTTCATTGGCAATAAAGGCCTCTGCATGCTCGCCGAGCCCGTTCTGGTCGAGCCATTCCTTGATATTTGAAGACATATACACTCCGGATCTATTACCGCTGTATATCAAGTGTGACTGCTCATTTCCAGATTTGGCGATATTCGTGCCAATGGGCCGACCAAACGAGATTTCGGAATTGGCAGTGAACGATCAAGCATTTGGTGTGCGATCATAGCCACCACCAGCCTCGAAACGTCGCGCCAAGCTTAATCCAGACCACTGTTCTCGACCAGGAAATCGATCATTGCCCGCGTGTTCATGGAGCATCTGTTCAAAGTTGATCCTGATACAACCTGCTAAACTGAAACCGGCCGGGGCTTCGGCCCCGACCATTACCTCAAACACCTGATAAGGTAAGTTTTTCCTGCCTCGACCTCAGCTCTACATTAACCGATGCGCCTTGGCCTTACTTTGAATGGCAAAACGTTTGCAATGTTGGTTTCAGCTGGTCGCGCTGGTTTACGGTTCCGGCCCGTAATCCAAAGAAATCAGTACCTTCACTGATGGATTTGGCATGAATACGGGTGCCACATTTTGGGCAAAAGGTCAGTTCCCACTCAGAACCGTTCGCTGCGGTACTTTTGAAAGCCTTGAGAGAACCGCTCAGCAATTCAAAGTCTTCGCCCTCAATGCCAACTATTACGCCTTTGGGCGTGCCGGAATGAGTTTTGCAATCTTCGCAGTCGCAGACATAGACTTGCTCGGGGCTTACCGTTGCCCGATAAGCGATGTTTTTACATGAACACTGGCCATCAATTTTCATACTCGTATCTCCCGATTTTGATTTTTGACAACTTTCTGGTTTCGCAGTTCCAAGCGCACCGGAATCGATTCAATTGACAGGCATTTCCCCGTTGAACTTGCTTT
>PIVL01000248.1 GCA_003354145.1 Paracoccaceae bacterium | reverse complement strand
ATCGTCCGCGTCAACTTTGACAAAGCTGATCCACCGGAATCGGTGATTGATGCCTTCCGCGATGTTCAGGCAGCAGCGCAGGAACGGGACCGGCTGCAGAACGTGGCTGATGCATATGCCAACCGTGTTCTGGCCGAAGCACGCGGTTCATCTGCGCAAATTCTTGAAGAGGCTGAGGGTTATCGCGCTCAGGTGGTCAACGAAGCCGCCGGTGAAGCCAGTCGTTTCAGCGCGGTTCTTGGCGAATACGTCAAGGCACCGGAAGTAACACGCAAACGCCTGTACCTTGAAACAATGGAAGACGTTCTTGGCGACGTTAACAAAGTAATACTGGATGGTTCCGCCGGTGGTAACGGACAGGGTGTTGTACCCTATCTGCCTCTAAATGAACTGCGAAGCAGCAGCAGCGAAGGATCGAAATGATGCGGAAAACTACCTTTATTTTGCCGATCATTGTGCTCGTTGTCATCGGGATCGCGTCGTCATTCTTCATCGTAGATCAACGGGAAAAGGCGCTGGTGCTGCAATTTGGTCGGGTTGTTTCGGTCAAGGAAGATGCCGGACTGGCGTTTAAGATTCCTCTGGTCCAAGAGGTTGTCAAATATGACAGCCGCATCCTAAGCCGCGATGTCGTTCCTCTTGAGGTGACACCGCTGGATGACCGACGTTTGGTTGTCGATGCTTTTGCTCGCTACCGGATCACGGATGTGAAAAGGTTCCGGCAGGCTGTTGGTGCAGGTGGGATTGCGCGCGCTGAGAATCTGCTGGATTCAATCCTGCGTTCTGAACTTCGCGAAGTTTTGGGTTCTGTCACGTCAAGTGATATCCTAAGTTCAGATCGCGCAGCGTTGATGTTGCGTATCCGTAATGGTGCCATTCCTCAAGCTAGCGAAATCGGTCTTGACGTCATCGACGTGCGACTGAAAGCAACAGATTTGCCATCGCAGAACCTTGCAGCCACGTTTGACCGGATGCGGGCCGAACGTGAACGCGAAGCGACGGATGAACGCGCCCGTGGTAACGAGGCGGCGCAACGTGTACGTGCGCAGGCCGACAGAACCGTGGTTGAACTGGTATCCGAAGCGCAACGGGAATCCGAGATCGTTCGTGGTGAGGCAGATGCCGAACGCGCCGCAATCTTTGCCGAGGCGTTTGGTGCGGACCCCGATTTCTTTGAATTCTACCGCTCGCTTGCAGCCTATCGTCTGGCCATCAAAGGAAGCAATTCGACAATGGTCATGTCCCCGGACGGCGAGTTCTTTGACTATCTCAGGTCACCAACGGGCGCAGCGTCTACGCCTGCAGAGTAAAACAATTTGAGTGAACGAACGAAAAGGGCTGGCCACTGTGTCGGCCCTTTTTGTTTGATCAGAGAAGAGCCAATTGCCGCTCAAAAATTGACATTTCATCAAATCACATCCACTTGAAGTCTTGCAACAATATTTGCGGGTGACAATATAGCGACTACATATACTGCAGAAATGCGCTGGGCCGCGGAACAGTCAGGCCCCAATACAATAACAAATCCAATGGAGAGTACCCTTGCAGACACAGGCGATATCCCAAGTTCGTTCCAGATACACAGAAAACTCAGCGTCTCGAATGCGGCTCATGCTTCTGGGTGCACTGACGATATTCGCGATTCTGGCGCAATGTATCACCGCGCAGGCGCGCACAGGTAGCCTGGCACCACTGGTCGATAAGATCAGCCCGGCAGTGGTCAATATCACCACCTCGACAATGATTGAAGGGCGCACTGGTCCACAGGGAATCGTTCCCGAGGGCTCACCATTTGAGGATTTCTTTCGCGAGTTTCAGGATCGCAACAATGGTGAAGGCAGCCGACCACGCCGCACCTCGGCGCTTGGTTCTGGCTTTGTCATTTCCGAGGATGGTTTTGTCGTGACCAACAATCACGTCATTGAAGGCGCTGACAAAATCCTTATCGAGTTTTTCGATGGTGAGGAACTGGCCGCAACAGTGATTGGTACCGACAAGAATACAGATATAGCACTGCTAAAGGTCGAAACCGACAAACCGCTGCGGTTTGTCAGCTTTGGCGATAGTGACACCGCGAAGGTCGGGGATTGGGTCATCGCAATGGGCAATCCGCTGGGGCAGGGGTTTTCGGTCTCTGTCGGAATCGTGTCGGCTCGGAATCGGGCTTTGTCTGGCACCTACGATGACTATATCCAGACCGATGCTGCGATTAACCGAGGCAATTCAGGCGGTCCGCTGTTTGACATGGGCGGCAGCGTTGTCGGCGTAAACACAGCGATCCTGTCGCCCAATGGTGGTTCGATCGGCATCGGCTTTTCAATGGCCTCGAATGTGGTGTCGCGTGTGGTTGATCAGCTTAAGGAATACGGCGAAACCCGCCGCGGCTGGCTGGGTGTGCGCATTCAGGATGTCACGGAAGATGTGGCCGAGGCGATGGGGTTAGAGAAAGCGTCAGGTGCCCTGATCACCGATGTTCCGGATGGCCCGGCGAAAGAGGCGGGTCTTTTGGCTGGCGATGTTATCCTGTCTTTTGACGGTGTCGACGTGGACGATACCCGCGCGCTGGTACGTCAGGTTGGCAATACCGCTGTCGGCAAGGCCGTGCGCGTCCTCGTCTATCGCGACAATAGCACACAGACCGTTCTGGTAACGCTTGGTCGTCGTGAAGATGCCGAAGCAGCTGTGCCGGTTGTCTTGGAAGAAACCCAGGACGAGGCGCAGAAAGAAACTGTGCTTGGTCTGACCTTGCAAGTATTGACTGACGATGTTCGCGGTGAAATCGGCGTGCCGGATGGCATGGACGGTCTTGTTGTCGTCGCGGTGGATGAAAGCACGGAAGCCTTTGAAAAGGGCTTACGCGCTGGGGATTTGATTACCGAAGCAGGCCAGCAAAAGGTCACGACGCTGGCCGAGCTGCAGGACCGCATCACCGAGGCACAAGATGCCGGGCGCAAGTCATTGCTGTTGTTGGTGCGCCGCGCCGGTGAACCTCGGTTTGTGGCGCTGAACCTCGAAGATTGAACTCTGCCAGCATGAAATAACAAAAAGCCATGTATTTCGATACATGGCTTTTTTGTTGAGAAATTGATTTTCTTAAATTGGGTACCCTGATTTGCGACTCAAAGGAAATTCTTTGGTACGAAAATGCTTAGAAATGGATTCCCGGTGCGTCAATCTTGGACTGGGTCTTGCGAAACGCGCGGTCAGTGGCAACTACCCAGCCGATAAAGGCAGACGCGGCTGCAATCGGATTGTGCGGTGTGTGTGTTTTGATCGGGGTGGTGGGTTTCGGGCGCATCGGATCAGTCCTTGAATGTATGTTTCGGGGATATTGAGGAACTTGTTCGCATCCTCTGAAATCACAATGCACCCGATTGCTGTCGGCGTCTGTGAAGCAGATCACACAACTTAAAACTAAATCTGATCTGGATCAGCAAGAACCTTTAACGCCGATCGATCCAGCACGATGAGCCCGCCTCTGGTGGCTTTAACCACACCAATCCGTTTCCAGGCGGCAAGCGTCTTTGAGACAGCTTCGCGCGTCGCACCTACAAACTCGGCCAATTCGGCTTGTGACAGGTTAAGCTTTGTCGGAGCATGCGGGCGCTCGGCTGTCAGATACAGCACCTTGCGGGCCAGCCGGGTTGGCATCGGCAGAAATACCTGTTCACGAAGCTGCCGCCCCATCCATCGCATCCGCTGTCCGGACAAATGGATCATATCGACCGCCAATTCAGGATTTCTTCTTATTTGCGCAAGGACGTCTGAATTTCTGACCCGCAAAACCTCCGAGTCCTCAAGTGCGGTTGCTGACGCGGTGCGCTCTCCTGGATCAAATAAGGCGATCTCTCCGAATAGGGCACCCGGTCGCATTACAGCCAGCCCCAACTTGCGCCCATCCAGGGCCAAAACACTGATTTCAATCAATCCGGATGCAACGGCATATAAGGCGTCGCCATTGTCGCCCTGCTCAAACAGAGTTTCACCCGTTAGTAGGTGGACTTCGCTGGCTTGCCCCCGAAGCATATTTCGCAACTCGGTCGAAGCCCCCGACAAAAATCCTGTTTTTGGCAGATCAGTTTGTACCATGCCACGCCCCTCTCCCGTTTAATTATAACGGAAAACGGTGTTTTGGCCTACTCGGGTTCTTTTAGTCGGCTTCAGTCTCAACAGCCACCAGCCCAAGCTTGCGCGCGGCCACGAGTGAAAGAATACCGCTGTCCAACCCCTGAGGTTTTTGAAAGCGGCGGACTGATGCACGTGTGCGGTTGTCCATTTCACCATTAATCTTGCCACGATACAGATCGCGCGCGCCCAGTGCGCGTTGCAGGCTGGCAATGAATTCCGGCGTCATCAACGCATCACAAGGCCGCTGAAACCAGGTTTCCTTGCGTTCCCGAACAATCTCCTGGCGGGTTTCGGTCTTGTATATCCCTGGCTGGAGCACTGTCCCATCCGCTTGAACCTGAGCGGGTTGCAATATCACTTGATGCGTCACGGTTTCGATAATTGCAGGAGTCACCTCTTTGCCCCAGCAACTGCCCGGTTCGGCACCGGGGGGTGCCGTCTGGTTCAACCGGGTCACCTCCGGCTCTCCTGGCGCACCAAGATTAGGGCCGCCTGATACACAGGCACCAAGTGCGGCCAGCGTAATAACGCAGAAAAGTGGGCGTAACGATTTCATGCTCGAGCCTCAAACGGGCGGTTTTGTGGTAATTTAACGCAAGTTCCAAAATTGGCAAAGGTTCAGAAACGATTGATCAGGCGATGCTGGCTTTACGGCACCACCCGTTGGGCTGTGGCGTAAAGCCAGCATTCAATTCCCAAAATTTCCTGTTCGTGGGGCCTCGGTCGCAAATTCTGCTGGTGTGTTTCGAAGCGCACAGATAAAGAGTCTCAAGGACCGGCACTGGGATCAGAATAGATGACGAAAATAACCTATATCGAACATGGCGGCGCTGAACATGTGGTTGATGTGGCCAATGGCCTGACCGTCATGGAAGGCGCACGCGACAATAACATCCCCGGGATCGAAGCCGATTGCGGCGGGGCCTGTGCCTGTTCAACCTGTCACGTCTATATTGATCCGGCCTGGGTGGAAAAAGTTCCGGCCAAGGACGACATGGAAGAGGACATGCTGGACTTTGCGTATGAGCCCGATCCTGCACGTTCGCGGCTGACGTGCCAAATCAAGGTGACGGACGATTTGGACGGTCTGATCGTGCAGATGCCGGAAAAGCAAATCTGATATGCGTGCGCTTTGGGCTGTCCTGTTAATCTGGGCAGGCCTGCCCTTGGCAGCCCAGACCATCACTTCGGCCCAATATGCAGAGCCAACAGATCGTTATGATCATGGTATCCTGGGCGATGATCTGGAATGGGGCGCATTGGTTCTGACGCTTCGGGACGGCTCAAAAGTCACGCTGCGGTTGCCGACGTCCCGGGTTTTTGAAGATATTGAACCGCGTCTTGCTGATGTAGATGGCGATGGTACCCCTGAGGTCATCGTCATTGAAACCGATCTGGCGCGCGGTGCTAGCCTTGCGATTTACGACGCCAAAGGCAAACGCACGGCAACGCCTTATATTGGGCGTACCCATCGCTGGTTGGCACCACTTGGTGTTGCGGACCTTGATAACGATGGCATGGTCGAGCTGGCCTATATCGACCGCCCACATCTGGCCAAAACCCTGCGCGTCTGGCGTTATCAGGACGGCAGACTGTTACCGGTTGCAGATTTGCCGGGCCTGACCAATCACCAGATCGGACAGGATTTCATTTCGGGCGGTATTCGCAACTGTGGGCAAGGCCCCGAGATTATTACCGTCAACGCGAACTGGTCCCGCCTGATGGCGTCAACGCTAAACAACAATGATCTGAGCACGCGCGACATTGGTGCTCACACGGGCCCTTCCAGTTTTGCCTCAGCACTCGGCTGTAGCAATTAGTTTCCTAAACCTTTCGAGACGGGGCAGAGCCCCAAAAACATGGATTCGGGCTTGGGCCTGGCCAAGACCTCAAGCGTCTCGCAAAGCCCGCCAGCCGATATCACCCCGATAAAACCCTTCTGGCCAATCCACCGCTTCAGCCATTGCATAGGCCTTGGCGCGGGCTTCGGCCAGGGTTGCGCCGCGTGCTGTCAGGTTTAATACCCTGCCACCATTGGCTACAAACTGCCCGTCTTGCCGCAGGGTTCCGGCGTGAAAACACATCTCGGAGCTTGTCTCCGGCAATCCTTCAAGTCCTTTGATGACACTGCCTTTGGCATAGTCTCCCGGATAGCCGTCCGCCGCCATCACTACCGAAAGCGCATGATCATCGCTCCATTGCACCTTTTCGCCCTCAAGCCGCCCTTCGGCCGCGGCATGCATCAGATCCATCGCCTGCGCCCCAAGTCGCATCATCAGCGCCTGACATTCCGGATCGCCAAAACGCACATTGTATTCCACCAGTCTGGGCTGGCCGTCTTTGATCATCAGCCCGACAAACAGCACACCCTGAAAAGGCATGCCCCGGCGTTTCATTTCAGCCATGGTTGGGCGTACGATTTCGTTCATCGTCTTTTCGGCGACGGCATCAGTCAAAACCGGTGCGGGGGAATAGGCGCCCATGCCACCAGTATTTGGCCCTGTGTCGCCTTCTCCAACTCGTTTGTGATCTTGCGCCGTGCCGATGGGCAGCGCGACCTCGCCATCACATAAGACAAAGAACGATGCTTCTTCGCCCTCAAGAAACTCTTCGATCACAACCTCAGCACCCGCGCCGCCAAAAGCGCCGCCAAACATGTCGTCAACCGCTGCCAATGCAGAGGCCTCGTCCATGGCCACGATCACACCTTTTCCAGCGGCAAGCCCGTCTGCCTTGACCACAATTGGCGCGCCTTGCGCATGTATATAGGCCTTTGCGGCCTCGGCATCGTGAAAATGACCGTAGGCAGATGTTGGTGCCTTGACCGCATCGCAAATCTCTTTGGTAAAGCTTTTGGACGCCTCAAGCCGCGCGGCCTCTGCCGATGGCCCAAACACCAGAATACCCGCGTCGCGCAACCGATCTGCGATGCCGACGGCCAGCGGCGCTTCGGGGCCGACGATGACGAATTCAATGGAATTTTCTTCGGCAAACCGCACCACAGCACCACCATCCATGATGTCCAGTGCGGCACAATCGGCGATCTGGGCAATGCCTGCATTGCCGGGGGCCACGATCAGTTTGTCGCATTTTGGGTTCTGCATCA
>PIVL01000550.1 GCA_003354145.1 Paracoccaceae bacterium | reverse complement strand
GCGATGCCAAAATCCTGCATCTGCGTACCGTAGGTCGGATCGGGCAGGGTGGCGATATAGTCTTGGATCTCGGCAATACCATCCGCTGGTTCCCCCGGAATGGAAATGCGCAGGAACATCGACACGGCGGAATCGTCGGTCGATTCAGGTGGATGGCCGCGCCCATCTTTTAGATGGCAGCGCTGGCATGACCGTGCGTTATAGATTGGCCCCAGACCGTCCGAGGCCAGCGTCGAAGAAGGCGAGGACACCCACAATTTGCGAAACAACCCGTTGCCGACTTTAAAATTCAACTCTCCTTCAAACGAGATATTGCCGGAAGGCTGCGAAAACGCATCTGCATTGGTGCGCGCCCGAACTGTCGCTGCTCCGGCCGAGTTCTCTTCGAATGTGTTGGGTTTTGTGAAATCAGTGGTAAGAGCCGTAGCAGCCGCAGCACGGGATTTTTCGGCATCGGTACGCAGCAGGATATTCAGATGAGGTTCATCAGTTGGGTCGGCCAGAACGGATGTTCCGGCCACCCCAATTGCAACGACAAAGCTAGTCAGCTTCATCCATTTTTGAGGCATTAAGTTGTGCATATTTTTCTGGTCCGATATTGTCGAGCAGATCAAGTTGGGTTTCGAGGAAATCAACATGTCCTTCTTCGTCCGCCAACAATGACTCGAAGATATTTTTGGTGACATAATCGCCCACTTCTTCGCAATATTTGCGGGCTTCTTTATAGGCTACAACGGCCTCGCGCTCAGCAGTCAGATCGCATTCGAGCGTTTCCTTTGCATTTTCACCAATGCGCAGCGGGTCAAGCTTTTGCAGGTTCGGATGACCATCAAGCATCAGAATTCGTGTGATCAGCTTATCCGCGTGGTTCATCTCTTCGATGCTTTCCTCGCGGCTTTTCTTGGCCATGTGACCAAGGCCCCAATCTTCTTGCAGACGGTAATGCAGCCAATATTGGCTAACGGCTGTCAGTTCGCTGCGAAGGGCCGCGTTGAGGTATTCAATAACTTTTGGATCGCTTTTCATGGTTTCCAGCTTCCTCTGTTGCTTCGAGCTTTAAGTTTCGAAGGTGAATGGGAACTTCCAGATTAGCGTTCTGACGCAAAGTCGACAAGAATAAGGGCATACATCCGCCACAATCAGCAGATTTGCCCATGGCGCGATAGATTTTGCCCGGCGTGATGATGGTTTTGCTATCGGATGCACGCATCCAATCAATCGCGGCGTTGATGTCGCGATCTGATATTTTCTGGCAATGGCAAACGATCATTGATCTAACCTTGTTTCTTTGGATTTGGGTTCACCGTCTTTCCCATTTCGGCAATTCCTGACAGATATAGTCGGAAATAATTTTAATGACCAGCCTAAACTACATTCTGAAATGCAAGGGGCCAAAAAAACTGGCCCTCCGCTGCGCCTGTTCATCGTTTACTGAAAAACGGCGTTGGGGCTATCAAGGCTGTCCGAGCCTTCAAACTTGATCGAGTCCAGACCCAAAAGCACGACTACCCGTTCGATGGATTTGGTTTGATTTATCAGCCCATTGACGCCAGCCATGATCAACGCTTCGCCAGCTTTGTTGCCGCGCTCGAGCATCTGGTCATAGCTGAACCCTGCCTCAGCCGTGGTTTTGATTCGTGCCAGTGCTATCATCGTTGTAGACAGTTTCGCTTTCATTTCTGCGTCCAGTGCCGGATCTTTGATGGCTACCAGATCTGACAGAGATGCACCCGACACAATCGTGCCGTCGATACTTACATACTCACCAAGATAGACGTTCTG
>PIVL01000549.1 GCA_003354145.1 Paracoccaceae bacterium | reverse complement strand
ACCTCTGGTGGTCGTCATCCTGTGACACCTTGGGGTAAGCCAACAAAGGGTGCACGCACCCGGAACAAGAACAAAGCGTCCAGCAAGCTGATTATCCGCTCGCGGCACGCCAAGAAGAAGGGGCGTTAAGATATGTCTCGCTCTGTATGGAAAGGCCCTTTTGTCGACGCTTATGTCCTCAAGAAGGCAGAGGCAGCCGCCGAAAGCGGTCGTCACGAAGTCATCAAAATATGGTCGCGCCGCTCAACCATTCTGCCCCAGTTTGTGGGTCTGACGTTTGGCGTTTACAACGGCCGTAAACACATCACCGTCAACGTCACCGAGGACATGATTGGTCAGAAGTTTGGTGAATATTCGCCAACTCGCACCTATCACGGTCACGCGGCTGACAAAAAAGCGAAGCGGAGCTAAGCCATGAGCAAGGATAAAAATCCCCGCCGCGTGGCAGACAACGAAGCAATGGCAAAACTGCGCATGCTACGTACATCCCCGCAAAAGCTAAATCTGGTTGCACAGATGATCCGTGGCAAGAAAGTCGATCAGGCACTGACTGATCTGACATTCAGCAACAAACGCATCGCTGAGGACGTCAAGAAATGCCTTCAGTCGGCGATTGCTAATGCCGAGAACAACCATGATCTGGACGTCGATGAACTGATCGTCGCCGAGGCCTATGTTGGCAAGAACATGACCCTGAAACGTGGACGTCCACGGGCTCGGGGCCGGTTTGGCAAGATCATGAAGCCGTTTTCGCAACTGACAATCCTGGTACGCCAGGTTGAGGAGCAAGCCTGATGGGTAATAAAGTCAATCCAATCGGTATGCGTCTTCAGGTCAACCGCACCTGGGACAGCCGCTGGTACGCAAACACCAAGGATTACGGTGATCTTCTGCTGGAAGACCTGAAAATCCGCGAATTCATCAAGACCGAGTGTAAACAGGCGGGTATCTCGCGTGTGATTATTGAACGTCCGCACAAAAAGTGCCGCGTGACCATTCACACAGCCCGTCCTGGTGTCATCATTGGCAAGAAAGGTGCAGACATCGAAGGTCTGCGCAAAAAGATCGCCAATATCACTGACAGCGAATTGCACTTGAACATCGTTGAAGTTCGCAAGCCGGAACTTGATGCGGCTCTGGTTGGTGAATCAATCGCTCAGCAGCTGGAACGTCGGGTGTCTTTCCGTCGCGCCATGAAGCGTGCGGTTCAGAACGCCATGCGCATGGGTGCCCTGGGTATCCGGGTGAACGTCGCCGGTCGTTTGGGCGGTGCTGAAATCGCGCGGACTGAATGGTATCGTGAAGGTCGTGTGCCGTTGCACACGCTGCGCGCTGACATCGATTACGCGCACGTCGAGGCCGTAACAGCCTATGGTATCATCGGGATCAAGACCTGGATCTTCAAAGGTGAGATCATGGAACACGATCCTGCGGCGCATGATCGCCGGTTACAGGAACTCCAGGATGGCCCTGCACCTCGTGGTGCTGGTGGTCGTCGCTAAAGGAGGAGTGAGAGATGCTTCAACCAAAACGCAGTAAATTCCGCAAAATGTTCAAAGGCCGTATTCACGGTCAGGCAAAGGGCGGTTCGGATCTGACATTTGGCACATACGGTTTGAAATCGTTGCAGCCTGAGCGGGTAACAGCCCGTCAGATCGAAGCGGCACGTCGTGCCATGACCCGTCACATGAAACGTCAGGGCCGGGTCTGGATCCGGATTTTCCCGGACACTCCTGTGACGTCCAAGCCTACCGAAGTTCGGATGGGTAAAGGTAAAGGGTCTGT
>PIVL01000548.1 GCA_003354145.1 Paracoccaceae bacterium | reverse complement strand
GGCGATATCGATGATCCGGCGTCGGTGATGCGGGTTGATCCTGCTGATCTGGCGGCGACCTTCGGGCCGGGGTTCGCGTTGCGCGAGGTCACGCTGGAGGTGACGGATGAGCCGGTGACAGAGGGTGTGGTTGAGGGGGTGTTGGGGTGGTTTTATGATGTAACATTCCTAATCCCTCCAAGTGAAAGACCGAGATATGTTAAAGACTTAACGCCAGAACAAAAAGTTTCGTTAAACGATTTTATCGACTGGAAAACCCAATACAACCGAAGAAAAGGTGACTAAAGATGCCTATTTCCAAAGACTTATTCTTAGCCATTCTTTCGATGGATTCCTATAATCGAGAGTATGGGGCCGGGATTGAACTGGGGGATAGTAGTCAAATTGGTGCTGCAACCATATTAGACCGTGAAAGCTTTGGAATTGATAGCACCAAATACCAAGCATGGCAGGACGCCGGTTTCTACGCCATCGCCTATGATGTGGATGCCTCTGGTGTTGACGGTTTCGACACCAACACCACCGTCATTTCCTATCGCGGGACGGATGCCGTTCCGGATTACACCACAGGTTGGGTGGTCTCTGCGGGCTTGATCGGAGATTGGACACAGGCACCACAAGCCCTGGCATTTTATTCTGCTGTTACGGGGCAAGTGTATTCAGATGGACCAGCAGCCAATACCTATTTGACCGGTCACTCATTAGGTGGAGGATTGGTGGGATATGTCTCCCAACTCTCTGGGACGCCGGGGCTTGGCGTTGATCACATGCCCTACGATGTTGCAGTCGTTATGCAGATCTATTGTCAATCGCAGTGTAAAAAGGGATCAGGTACGCGGCTTAAAACTGCTTCACTGAGGTTGCAGATGTTCTACGCTTTGACGCGCGAGCTCTCATATAGCTAACGCATGCCAAAGCGCATGTTGGCCCAAGGGCCAACATTGCTCTGATCTTGATGTGGTTTGGTTATTGGCGGTTCTTGCGGCTGTGTTTGAGCCTATAACTTTCGCCGTTCATCTCAAGGATGTGGACGTGATGGGTCACCGGAACCGGCAAAACCCATATTGCCATTGCCTTGGGCACAGCGCTTATCAATCAGGGTAAGAAAGCGCGTTTCCACAATGCTGTCGATCTCATCAATGCCCTGATTAAAGAACAGGCCGAGGGAAATGCCGGTAAAATCGTCCGGCAACTTACCCAGATGGATTGTGTGATCATTGATGAACTGGGATACATGCCGTTCCCTAAATCCGGCGGGGCGCTGCTATTCCACCTCATCAGCAAGCTATGTGAGCAAACCAGCGTCACCCCTCTCGGAGATTGCATGGCAATCCCCTGCCGGTCAATGCATCACAACAAATCTGGAGTTCGGGGAGTGGGTGTCGGTTTTTGGCCCCTCTCATCGAAACTGCGTTTCGACTGCCGGGCAGTGGATGCCAAGATGACAACGGCGCTTCTGGACAGGGTCACGCATCACTGCTCAATCATTGAAACCGGCAACAACTCGTTCCGCTTCGCACAGAGCAAAAACAGCCGCGTGCAATAAGCCGCAACCCAAATAAAGCCAATAGACGAGCTCGCTATATGAGGCCATCTCGCCTATTGGCTTTGCTCCTCAAAACCGGGTCAGCTTTAAACGCTCATTGACCGGAACCACAAGCGACGGTGGCAAGAGAGCGCTGCAACGAAGAAATAACTGTTAATCAATTTGTCGTAGGTTTGATCCCTACCGCAGGAGCCATAAAAAGCCTCTAACCTCAAAGCGCTGGGGGTTTTTTGGCTTTGCA
>PIVL01000247.1 GCA_003354145.1 Paracoccaceae bacterium | reverse complement strand
GTTTGAAGCCGCACTCGGTCATCGGGTGCCAGATAAAGGCAAATATCATAACGTCTCATGCATTCAACATGACACAATCCAAAGCCGTTGGGAATCTTATGTCAGGTGCGGAACACTAGGGGTGTTGGTTTCGGGCAATCACTACTACTTGACAGCACTTGGGGATACCTACGCGGAACTGGGGCTGGGCTATGACCGCGCGAATAGGTGCGTAAGGCTATTATTGTAGATGTGGCGTATTTGCTTGGCCTTGAAGATCAATTTGGCAGCGTTGCAGCAGGCAAAAAAACCGATTCTTCAATTCACGAGGCCGATCTTACATCGGTTCCCATTGATCAACCAAAGGACACCGATGTCTGGAGGGGTGATGTTTGAGCGAGAGATTCACTATGTGGTCAGAGACAAATGGCAAAGAGCGCCAAATTATGCACGCTTGACGGTTCTGGCCACACGTCGCACAAACACGACTTAGCAGTAATTAACCAAGCAGGCCCGCCATGAGCTATGATTCCGACAACATATTTGCCAAAATACTGCGTGATGAAATCCCGTCGATCCGGGTTTATGAGGACGACGCGACGTTGGTCTTCATGGATATCATGCCGCGCGCTCCGGGCCATGTACTGGTGATTCCCAAAACCCCGGCACGCAATATCCTTGATGCCAGCCCGGATCAGTTGTTGGCAGTGATGGGGACGGTGCAGAAACTCAGCCATGCGGTGATGAAGGCGTTTGATGCAGAGGGCGTGACCACGCAGCAATTTAACGAAGCTGCGGGCGGGCAAGAGGTGTTTCATCTACATGTTCACGTTTTGCCGCGTCATACCGAGGTGGGTTTGAACCCGCCCGGTGTTATGGGGGATATGGGTGAATTGCAGGCCAATGCTGCCAAAATTCGGGCGGCTTTGGACTAGGGTCTGGACCTATAAAATGCCAGCAACCCAGACGTCCGCTTCTCCGGAAGGACTAAGCCGCTCGCGCGGCAATGGCGCTTTTGGCTGGTGATGCGCGCTGACATCCACCGGGCGCATTTTGTGATCTGACGAACCTGTCCGACGATTGAGGCTCTCAATCCAAGGACAGGAGGCTTCCATGAAGGACGATAGAACAACGCCAATGCGTGAGCGGATGATCGAGGATATGCGTATCCGTGGGATCAAGGAGACAACGCAAAAGGGGCATATACGGGCGGTCAAGAACTTCGCTGCGTTTCTGGGACGACCGCCGGGCACGGCGACACCGGACGAGTTGCGCGCCTATCAGCTACACATGACAGATATAGATGTATCGACCGCGACTTTCAACACGCGGATCGTCTCTTTGCGGTTGTTCTTCGGCGTGACCTGCGGGCGCGAAGAGATGAAGCGGTACATGCAGTTCCGGCGCAAGCCGAGGAAGCTGCCGGTCGTGCTCAGCATCGAGGAGATCGACGACTTACTGGCATCAGTTCCCGGGCCCGGGCTGAAGTACCGGGCCGCGCTCGGGATTAGCTACGGTGCTGGGCTGCGGGCATCGGAGGTCTGTAATCTCAAGGTCACCGATATCGACAGCGACCGGATGCTGATCCATGTTGACGACGGAAAGAACGGCAAGGATCGGAAGGCAATGTTGTCCCCGGGATTGCTCGATCTGCTACGGGATTATTGGTTGGAGGCACGGCCCGAGGGCTGGTTGTTTCCTGTTGCCTGGCAGGCGATGCTTGCATCGCTGAGAAGGGGGCAAGCCCAAGATCAATCCTCTATCCCCAAGACAGTTGAACCGAGCATTCACATCGGCCAAGCATTTGGCAGGGATCAACAAACCGGCAACGCTGCACACGATGCGTCACAGCTTTGCCACCCATCTGCTGGAGGCCAATACCGACGTGCGTGTCATTCAGGTTCTGCTGGGTCACTCCAAACTCAGCACGACGGCCCGCTACACCCACGTCGCCACCAAGACGATCCGCAATACGATCAGCCCGTTTGAGGCCCTCAAAAGGCTGAACGTACAGACCCGCAAGCGCAGACCAAAGTAACTGAGGCCGGGGTGCCCCGGCCCAAGCTGGAGGTCGCTGACATATTCCGCAAGCATGGTCCAACGTGGCGACGGGCCAATACGGGGCATGTCAGTCTGAACCAGCTCAAAGTCATGTCAGCCATTGAAGCTTGCCGGACCGAGGCACTCGGCGGGCATGTGGCGGGGTGTACCAAATGCAGCCACATGCATATCGCGTACAACAGTTGCAAGAACCGGCACTGCCCGAAGTGTCAGGGACCGGCGGCACGGGACTGGATGGCAGCGCGCGCCGAAGACCTGCTGCCAGTGGAATATTTCCACGTGGTATTCACATTGCCTGCGGAGATTGCCCGGATCGCCTACTGGAACAAGAAGACAGTCTATGGCCTGCTGTTCAAAGCGTCAGCCCAAACGGTGATGACCATTGCAGCCGATCCCAAGCGCCTTGGCGCACGGGTCGGCATGACCAGCGTCTTGCATACTTGGGGGTCGGCGCTGACCCACCATCCCCATGTCCACATGATCGTGCCCGGCGGGGGCCTATCGCCGGATGGCACAAGGTGGATCAAATGCAAACCGGGGTTCTTTCTGCATGTGCAGGTTCTGTCGCGTCTCTTTCGCCGCTTGTTTATCGAAGGGCTATTAGCACTACACCGCGCAGGCGAACTGCACTTCTTCGGTGATCTGGGCGGGTTGGCAAAGGCTGACACGTTTGCTGCTTGGCTCGCCCCGTTCCACAAATCCGAATGGGTAGTCTATGCCAAGTCGCCCTTTGGTGGGCCAGAGGCAGTGCTGGCCTATCTCAGCCGCTACACTCACCGCGTCGCAATATCGAACAGTCGCCTGATCAGCGCAGACGCCGAGACCGTGGCTTTCAGCTGGAAGGATTATCGGATCAAAACAGGCGACCGCCAAAAGGTCATGCGCCTGGCTACCAGCGAGTTTA
The DNA here is from genome assembly GCA_003354145.1 of Paracoccaceae bacterium. Taxonomy (GTDB): domain Bacteria; phylum Pseudomonadota; class Alphaproteobacteria; order Rhodobacterales; family Rhodobacteraceae; genus NORP181. The sequence goes on along the minus strand of PIVL01000247.1, from coordinate 4,317 downwards.
TTCGCCGATTCCTGATCCACGTCCTGCCCAATGGCTTCCATCGCATCAGGCACTATGGTCTGCTGGCCAGCGCGACCAGAAAGACCAACATCGCCAAGATCCGAACCCTGCTTGAGGTGGAGCAACCCGATCAAGAGCCACAGCAAAGCGCTGAGGTGATCCCGCTGACACTGCGCGAGCCATGCCCATGCTGTGGTGGGCCGATGCGTATAGTGGAGATATTCCGCCGAGGACAACAGCCAAGGTCAAGGGCACCACCAAGGGAGCAGGCCGCATGACTAACTGCCCATCACTCTCGTCTACCATGCCCCGGTCCAACTACCTGTTCCGGCCCGATCTCTATACGCTTGGCGTTCAGATATGGACCAAAGTCAAAGCTGTGGAACCCAAATGGCCCTCAGATCGCTCAGCGGCGAGCCGGTCAGGGAATGCCGATAGCGACCGCTATCAATCAGGATGCCGATCAGGCGAGAAGTCAAACCCAACCGTCAGCTCACTTTCCCCATAGACAGTTCCCAGCCCCCGCGGCTTCCTCCTTCCGAGGTTTGTCAACGCGGGCCGCCATCACTTGGTGGCAGTCGTCACGCCGCGCCCCGCATCGAAAAACCTTCAGGCAACCGGACCTTCGCTGCGATCTGTTCGTATGACTGCACTGCGGACAAAGCACCAGTTCGCTGCATCGGCACCAAGGTCGGCTTTCGGTCCGACGACCAAATCGTCCCTGTTGCAACCAAGTTGCAATGTCACTGGTTCTGCAAAGCAGAATTGTCACCTAGTGCCCTGACGATAGCAAAGCCAGACGGGGCGGAGACCTCAGATATCGAAGCCCCGGCTGGCTTTGCGGCTGTCGGAAATCTTTATGAAGAGATTGCTTCCTCTGATAGATTTGAGACTTAGTCATTTCGAATGTTGAGACCCAAAAATGCCTGTGCTTTTTGATTGATGATGCAATCCCGAAACCCGATGTCGCTGTTAAGTGCAACTGACGGCGGGAGCGAGCAATAAGATATGCACATTACTCCCGTTCTGGACCAGCAAATCACTGCTGCGCAGACATCAACCGAAATTGGTCAATACGACTTTGCCTACCAAACCGCCCTCTTCCAGCATCGCATGGGCCCGCGCTGCATCACGCATGGGTATTTCAGCAGCAATGGCGGGTCGCAAATGACCTTCGGCGGCTTTGGCCAGCAAATCCGCCAATGTGTCGCGATACCAGTTCAGGTTTCGCGCAGGAAAGCTCATCATACTCGGCGACATGGGCAAACGTACGCCATTTGGCCAGAGCGCGATTATGCCAACCGTCACCAGGCTCAGGGGAATGATCGACACACCGGATTTTTTGATGGATGCCATCCCCAGCATCATCAATCGTCCCCCGCGCTTTAGGCATCGGCCCGACCGCCAGAGTTGTCGGGGTCCGCCGACAACATCAATCACAACATCCACCCCGTTGTCGGTCAACTCACGGATACGACGGACAAAATTCTCGGTGCGGTAATTGATCGGGACCGCGCCATTGTCAGCAATGAACCCAGCGGCTTTCTCGCTTCCGGTGCCATATAGTTTGAGCCCGGCCAAGTTGCCCAATTGCAGAAGGGCTGAGCCAACCCCACCTGCCGCGCCGTGAACCAATACCCGCTCGCCCGATTGCACTTTGGCCGTTTTGTGGAGCGCGAGTGATGCCGTAAGATAGTTGGTTATGATCGCCGCGGCCACGACTGGATCAAGCCCGTCGGGCACTGAAACAAGCGTTTCAGCTGGACGGATGACCATTTCTGAATAACCTCCGCCTTGTCCGAAGGTCCAGCCAGCGACCCTTTGACCAACCTTAAACTTGGTCACGTCCTGTCCGACCGCTTCCACAATACCCACCAGATCTTCGCCGGGCGTATATGGCGTCTTTGTGAATCCAAAAAACCAATGACGGCGGATCATTAAATCGTAACCAGATACACCTGCCGCCTCGACGCGGATGCGGACCTCGCCCGCTGCGGGCGTTGGTCGCTGCGTCGACATCCAAGACAATACGTCTGGCGGGCCACGACGCTCAACAACAATGCGATGATTTCTAACGGCGTTCATGTTAACTCTTCCTCTATGACGTTGAAGGCAAAATCGGTATTCGCGTGATCCAAGCTTCGCGCGCTGTCGGCGGCTTCGCCCTGCATGACTTGTGCAAGGAACATCTCAATGCGCTTGGCATTCTTTCCCGCGTCCACAAGCCCTTCGCGAGACTTGGAACGCATGTCGACCCGAGCCTTTCCTTTATGATTTGAAATCCGAACAATCACGTCATCCACAAAGCGAAGCAGCGATGTCATGGCTTCTGCCTCCAGGGTCATGTTTCTGGTGTCATGATGCGTGACCCGCCAACCAGGTTGGCTTTTCGCAATGTGAAAAACTTTCTCGAATACTTGATCAGTAGGCCCATCCAACAAAAGCGGCTGAACATGTGGATATGCTTTTCGAACCTGTGGTTTGAAGTTTTCGGGATAGGTCATGTCGCGTTCGGCATTTGCGGGGTCACGAAGTGATGCAACAAATGCAATTGGGTTATCTAAATCAGTGGCCACGTCGTTGAGGTGCGGATAGCTCAGGTCTCTGATTACCATGATTAATGTGGCGACAAGCGGCAGGGTCGACACAGCAGCAAGCATCCAAGAAGACCCCTGTCCAATCACCAGTATGGTGATGGCCATGGCGAGCCCACTTAGAGCACCGATCATGCATATCCCCCACACCAGCATCGCAGGGCGCAAGCCTGCCTGTCCTAATACGAGGCCGAAGCCAATGATGAGGTAGGGCATCGCAGCAAGAAAAAGCATAGAATTTGCCTTTTGAGTTATGTCAAACAGGGTGAAGAAAGCGCGGTGCGGAACAGAGGTAGCCGCGCCGTTATTGGGAAAGGAAATTTGTCAGAAGATCGAATACCAACCGTATGCGACGACTGGTGTGCAACTCGCGATGGGCAACCAACCACGTTGGTATTGTGAAGGGCTCAATTTCGGTCAATACGGGCTCAAATTCAGGAAACTTGGTGGCGATACGGTCCGTCATGATCGCAATGCCATGCCCTTGACGCGCAATCTCCCATTCAACAACCTGAGAGCGCGAGACATACCTGAAGTTTCGTTTCGTCAGCTGAAGTCCGAATGTCTGAAGGTGTCCCAACATACCCTCGACATCACCAAAGCTGACGAACTGGTGCTGTGAATGGTCTTCGTCCAGCTTGGGGAGGCCGTAGATTTCGGTGTATTTGGCGACCGCGTAAAACCGTGTTGGGTCTTCACAGACAAGCTTGGCGATGAGGTTTGGCTGTTCTGGGCGAACATGGCGTATCGCGATGTCAGCCTCACGAACAAGAAGATCACTAAGTTGGTTGTCCGCGAGGATATCGATCTCCAAGTGCGGTGCGACCGCCTTCAGTTGATCCAGCATTGGTGGCAGCACGTAGGCTGCGGTCACATCCGTGGCCGATATGCGCACCAGACCCTCGATGGTTTGGGATTGGCCAGAGGCAGACAGTGACATCATACTCGCGCCATCGGCCATCATTCGCACGTGATCTAGGAGGTTCAATCCGATTGGCGTGAGTGACACTGACCGCCCGCTCCGTTCGAACAGGATGACTTCTAAGTCTTTCTCAAGAGCCGCAATCTGTCGTGTGATTGTAGGTTGCGTCACGCCAAGAACAATGGCCGCCGCGGATAAAGAGCGCTCTTCCGCTACCGCAAGGAATGACCGGGCTTGGTTCCAGTCGAATGATATTGAGTTCCAATTCATGAGTCTTAATATACCGCCAATTTTCGCATAAAAAACCAACGTTTTTGCGTGGTTTACTTACGAAAAGCGTATAGGTGCCCTTTCAGCGTAAAAAGCTGCAATCCTGCGGCGGGCAAGAAACGCGAAATTTACGGTGATAGGGACAACGGCCAAGTGGTTCGAAATCCGTAGGTTTATGAAGCGATCGCGAGTTCATATCTTATGCTCCGCAGCGGACGTTCGTGCAGATCGCAGCATCGGGGACTCTGGGCTCTAACAGGTCTTTCGCCGCAGCGGTCTCGAAAGTCGGCATCGGGCCGTTCACGAATGAACTGAACATGCAGTGCCCGAAGTGCAGCAATAAAACCCGGTTCGCAATCTGCGCTGATGCTTGGGGCATGTATTCCGAGAATGGCTTTGATCCAGACGCAGACGATCTGCCTTCCAGGGGCTCCGATTGGACCGAGCACGCGGGGTGCGTTTGCCCCGATTGCGACCACGGTGCGACGGTCTCTGACTTCCGCAGTGACGAGGTGTAACCCGTTGGGCCAG
>PIVL01000547.1 GCA_003354145.1 Paracoccaceae bacterium | reverse complement strand
CAATGACCGGATCAGAAACCATGCTGATTCTATGCTCTCCGCACAACCCCGGTGGTCGCGTCTGGAGCAGAGAAGAACTGCAAGGCGTGTGTGATTTTGCCAAGCGGCATGATCTGATTTTGGTGTCAGACGAAATTCACCATGATCTGGTTTATCCCGGTGTAACGCACATACCGATAGCCAATGTCGATCGGTCGATCAATGACCGGCTCGTGATGCTGACGGCACCTTCAAAAACCTTCAATATTGCGGGGCTGCACACGGGTCAGGTCATCATCGAAGACCCTGAATTGCACGCCAAATTCTCAGACCGGATGAAAGCGCTTAGTATTGGTTCAAATTCTGCGGGAACCTTTGCCACCCTTGCCGCCTATTCTCCCGAAGGGGCCGCTTGGGTAGATGAGCTGATGGCCTATCTTGATGGGAACCGCAAAATCTTTGATGCTGCGATTGCCGACATTCCGGGCTTGTCCTCAATGGCGCTGGAATCAACTTATCTAAGCTGGGTCGATTTTTCCGGTACCGGAATGCCCGCCAAAGAAATTACCCGTCGGGTTCAGAAAGGCGCCAAAATCGCTGTGAACCTGGGCGCGACATTTGGATCCGGTGGCGAGACCTGCCTGCGCTTCAACATCGGCACCCAGCGCGCCCGCGTAGAAGAAGCCTGTGATCGTTTGCGCGCGGCGTTTGCGGATTTGCAATAAGGGAAATCATGCAGTGATTTCACTTTGTAGTCACTCATCCTTTTGCTAACTACACACTAGCAGAACTCGATAATATCCATATTCTTCCCCTCATAAGTGAATGTAGGGCAACCATGAAGCATGCAGTTGTTTTTGATCTCGACGAGACCTTGTTTGATCGCCGAGGTTCCCTAAGGTCATTTCTTGCCGATCAATTTGACCAGCTTGTCCCAAAGCGTTTTCTGAATACAGACCAAGCAATCAATGATTTCCTGAAACTAGACAATCGAGGAATGACGCCAAAACCGGATGTCTACAAAGCGCTGCTTGCAAGTGCGGGTATTAACGATAGTGCCTTAGTTTCCACGTTGTTCGCTGACTATGAACAAAATGCCTGTCGGTTTGCCCGCGCCTTTGAAGGCATGGGGCCAATGTTTGAGGAATTGAGTGCCGTAGGTGTCAAAACAGGAATCGTAAGCAATGGGCAAACTCACATGCAACTTCGCAGCCTGCTGGCTCTTGGACTGGATCGCATAGTAGATGTCTACCTGATCTCAGAAACTGAGGGCCTTAGAAAACCCGAACCCGAAATTTTTCTACGCGCCACGCGTAAACTTGGCGTCGACCCGGCAAATTGCATTTTTGTTGGCGATTCTCCGACAGCCGACATGGTTGGGGCGATCGGCGTTGGAATGAAAACTATCTGGTTTCCTAATGGCGCAATATGGCCAGAAAACATAGCCCTGAGACCCGATGCTGAGATACAGTCACTGACCGAAGTCAGCGCTGTGGTCCGGGGCTTGATCAAAACTCTCTAAACACAAGAAAAACGCGACGACCAGGGACGACTTGCTCCCAATTCAGCCGTCGTGTTCCAACAATCCAACCGGGGAATTCGGCTCGCGGTAAAAATCCAGCGGTGCGGCATCTGCCGCAGCTGTATTTCGCTTGAATTCATAGCGCATTTCACCAGCTTCAGACTCAGAGGCGACGATCAGACACTGATACAAATGCACGCCGCCATCATACAGATCAACCAAACCACGCAGCCCCGGAACGGTTTCTTCCTCAACCGCGAATCCGGTTTCCCACATCCGCAAAACATG
>PIVL01000246.1 GCA_003354145.1 Paracoccaceae bacterium | reverse complement strand
GCGCAACCGGCATGACGATCCGTCAATCCTGATGGGGCAGCGCGGCGCAAAGGCTGCGTTCATGCCAAACAAATTCGTCTTTCCCGGCGGTGCGGTTGATGCACAGGATGCATCTGTGGCGCTGGCCTCGCAGCTACCAGATCTTTGCCATTCACGTCTGGCCGAAGACTCGCAGCCTGATTTGCAACATGCACTTGCCGCCGCTGCTATTCGCGAATTATGGGAGGAAACCGGTCTGGTTCTGGGTCACGCAGGTGACTGGGCGGGTGATGTCCCCGAAGATTGGCACAGCTACGCGCAAACCGGTCATGTGCCAACTGCCCACGCAATGCAATTCGTTTTTCGCGCGCTAACGCCTCCGGGACGCCCGCGCCGATTTGATGCTCGGTTTTTCCTTGTAGATGCGGATGAAATTCAAGGTGATTTGGACGACTTTACACATGCCTCAGACGAACTATCGCATTTGCAATGGGTGCGATTGTCGGACGCGCGCAATTTCGATCTGCCGTTTATAACCGAGGTGGTTCTGGCCGAGGTCGGCGGTCGTGTCGCGGACCCGACGCCACCACAAAGCGTGCCATATTTCCGCAATAACGACGAGGCCAGCCTGTTTTTGCGACTGCGCGGCCATTCGATGCCTGCCAATTAAGCCTAGATCGTCAGCACCAATGTCACAATCGACAGCCCCAACAAGGCCATGCCAACCATTTCACGCATCGTGATTTTTTCTCGAAAGAATAACACTGATGCTAGCAGGCTGAGTACTAATTCTACCTGTCCCAACGCTTTGACATAGGCTGCGTTCTGCAGGGTAAAGGCATAAAACCAGCAAAACGATCCGCCCATACTGGTCAATCCGACAAACATCGCCACACGGCGTGTTCGCCAGACTGCACCCAGTTCGGCCCGGTCCTTCCACAACAGCCAAGTTGCCATGATAACCGCCTGATATGTCACCACAAAGCCCAATGTGATCGCCGCACGCAACGCCGGTTCCATATCGCCAAACTGTAATGTCGCACCGCGATAACCTACGGCCGAAAAGGCGAACAACACACCAGAGCCCAACCCTAAGGCAGTGGCGCGATTGGTCAGATGGGTCCACCAAGCCCCGGTGCTCCCCGGAGTTCTTGATAAAACCAGAACCGCCGCCAGCCCCAGCAGAATGGCCACGGCCCCACCCAGGCTGACGCCCTCGCCAAGCACAATAAAGCCGACAATCGCGGTCTGGATCACTTCGGTTTTCTTAAATGTTATTCCAACGGCAAAATTGCGTTGCTTGAACAGCAAGACCACGCAGATCGTCGCCAATATCTGCGCCAACCCGCCGATCATGGCATAGGCCCAGAACGCTGCGCCTGGCATTGGGATCGTCTGATCGGTGAGTGACAGATACGCTGCCAGCGCAACCCAAATAAGAGGTGCAGAATAGGCAAACCGGGCAAAGGTGGCGCCCAAGGCGCTTAGCTGTCCGGTGCTTAGCGTTTTTTGCAGCATGAACCGCAGAGTCTGAAAAACAGCGGCGGCCAGCGTTATCGGGATCCATAGGCTCATGGGTTCCCTATGGCGTGAATTTAATCCTTAGGCCAGAGCGGATGCGGCACCGGGTCTTTGGCAACAAAGAAATAGCGTCGAAAAACCTCGGCATATGAACGGAATACGTAGGTTTCGTTGCTCTCCAGATACCGTTCACGCCCAGCGCGGTAAAGCGTCGGCAATTTATACCACGCAGCATTGGGGTTCATGTGGTGCACCACGTGCAGGTTGTTATTCAGAAACATAAACGCAAGTGGTCCGCGATCTTCAATGATAACGGTCCGGGCACGGGATTTTACGTGCGCACGATGTTCCAGAAAGGTGCGGATTTTCAATATGCTCAGCCCCATATAGGCCGAAATCACATAGGCCCAGAACGGCATTGGCGAAGCCAGAACCAGAGCAATCACAATCGCAACGCCGGGAATATGCAGCGCCCAGGCCAGAATGACGCCGCGATCCCCACGCATAGCGGTGCGCCAGTCAGCCAGGGTGAACATCGTCTGACCGATCAACGGACCCACCAGCATGCGCCCAAAAAGCGTGTTATTCAGCCGAAACAGAGCGCGTTTCCAACTTGGCATTTGCGACCAGACGGCCGGATCAAGATAGTTGGATTCCGGATCGTCATATGGGTCAGTCAGATTGGAATCCTGATGATGCGCCAGATGCAGATCACGAAAACGATTATAAGGGATGAACAGGTTCAGCGGCAAAAACACCAATGCTTCGTTCAGCGCTTTTGATCGGAATGGGTGGCCATGCAGGACTTCGTGTTCCAGCGATGCGTGAAAGGCAACAACCAGACCAGCCAGCAAAACAGCCAGAACCGGTGCATGGGCTGCCAGTCCAAAGACGACAGCAATCCAAATGGCGTAACAGGCTACGATCAATGCGAAAGTTGACCATTCCGTCCTTTTTTTTACGTGATCGTTTTTCGCCACGCCTGATTTGGGGATCATCGGTATTCCTATGCTTTTGATTTTCCTTCACTAAACACATTCACAAAGCCGTGACTATTTCGTATATAGTGAACAAATCTCCACAACTGTGATAAAAATATACATATGCCGGATAAAATGGACAAACGTTATCGCGCCGAGCAGTTTCGCAGCCGGTTGGCATTGGCAATGCAGGACAGCCAGACCAACCAAAGTGCTCTGGCCCGCCAGATTGGCGTCGATCGCTCGACGATTTCGCAATTGCTGACTGGGAAAGGCGCGCGTCTGCCCAATGCCCATGTGGTCGGCGCCTGTGCGTCAGCGTTGGGTATTTCTTCGGATTGGCTGTTGTCCCTGTCAGATCGTAGTGAGAGCGCCGCCGACCTGATGGCAAACGCCCTGTCGTTGACCAAAGCACCACGCGCACTGGTCGATGAACGCATATTCGGCTGGTACCAAGAGGCGGCAGGTTACAAGATCCGGCACGTCCCGGCTGGATTGCCCGATATGTTCAAAACCCAAGCAATGCTCGAATGGGAGTATTCCCCCCATCTTGGCCGCACTGCCAAACAAGCAATGGCAGCATCCGAAGAACGGCTGGCCTGGATGCGTAGCGCGCGGTCAGACTATGAAATTGCTATGCCCTTGTATGAAATACACAGTTTCGTAAACGGCACTGGCTACTATCAAAGTTTGCCTAAAGAAACGCGACTAGAACAAATCGAGCGGCTTTTGGACCTGTCTGAGCAGCTTTATCCGCGCTTGCGATTTTACCTGTTTGATGCACGGCGATTATACAGCGCGCCGATCACCATATTCGGGCCTTTGCTGTGCGTGTTTTACGCTGGCGGTCACTATATGGCCTTTCGCGACCGGGAACGGGTTGAAGCATTTACCGATCATTTTGACACTCTTATCCGCGAAACCAGCCAAACCGCCCGAGGATTCGCAACAAATCTGCGCGAATTGCGGGCCGAAGTCGGCTAGATTTTGGGGTCCGGGTTCACCGTATGCCCATCCACTGCGATCACCTGCCCTGACACCAGTCGCGCACCGTCCGAGGCCAGAAACACCGCCATGTCGGCAACATCGCGTGCCTCGACAAACCGCCCCATCGACGTGCCACTGGCATACCCGGCATAGACCTCATCCGGGCTCATGCCTTTGGCGGCAGCTTCGCGCGCCAGTACGCCTTTCATCCGGGGGCCTTCGACAGCTCCGGGGCAAATGGTGTTGACCCGCACGCCAAACGGGCCAAGCTCCATTGCCAATGTCTTGGCGAGGCCAATAACCGCCCATTTCGCCGCTGCATATGGTGCCCGATTGGGATAGCCGTATTGTCCGGCTGTTGACGACGTCATCACCACGGCACCGCTGTTCTGGGCTTTCAACATCGGGGCCGCATATTTCGCAGCCAGAAACGCACCATCCAGATTGACCGCCAGACAGGCCTGCCAATCTTTCAATGCCACGTCTTCTACCAGTGCCGTAGGCCCAGCAATCCCGGCATTGGCGCAAAGCACATCCAGCCCACCCCATTGACCCGCAATCTGCGCAAACATCGCCGCCATAGCGGTCTCGTCGCTCACATCAACCTCAGTGGTTTGCCAGTCAGACGGGCATGCAGAAAGGGCATCAACGTCTACATCAGCCACCCAAACCCGCGCACCGATTGCCGCGAAAGCCTCGGCCATGGCGCGGCCCACTCCGGATGCACCTGCTGTTATCAGAACTCGCTGTGTCATCGAGGTACTCCAATGGACCTACCTGCACCATCCGGCACCCCCAGCCCGGCCTGTGCGTCACGTATCATCTGCATCGCGGCCTCAATATCTGCACTTGGTGGCGATGGGCGGCGGGTTTCAAGGTCGACATGCAACAGGAAATGCTCGCCTGTGGCCAACGCGCGATCACCTTCGTACATCGTATGAAACAGGTGAAGCTTTTTGCCCTCACCCAGCAGCATCTGCGTGCGAACCGAAATTTTGGCGCCTGCGTGTACCTCGTCCAGATGACGGATATGGGTTTCGGCGGTGAAATAACTGCCGCCGGTCGCGATATAGGCCGCATCGCAGCCGATCAGGGCCATGAAACGATCCGTGGAAGCGGCAAAAGCATCAAGATATCGCGACTCGGTCATATGCCCGTTGTAATCGGTCCAATCCAGAGGCACGGCGCGACCCAAAGTCAAAATCGGTTGCGACACATCCTTGATCTGATCCAGCGACACCCCCAAAGCTGTGCCCGATTTCAGCACATTGTCATGCGCGTTAAGCAACGCCCCAGCTCCCCAATCCTGTATTTTCAAGGCACGCATCATACTGACCAGATTGTTGTCGCGAATACGCTCCAACTCGCGGATCGAATGCATACCAGACTGAGAGTCCGACTGATCGCTGATCATATCGACAAGTTCATCCGTCAGGTCGGGCACATCCATCAGCTTGGTCCAGGGCCATTTCAAGGCCGGGCCAAATTGTGCCATGAAATGCTTCATCCCGGCCTCGCCGCCCGCCACCCGGTAGGTTTCAAACAACCCCATCTGTGCCCAGCGAATGCCAAAACCATAGCGGATCGCGTCATCAATTTCTTCGGTGGTGGCAATACCATCTTTGATCAGCCACAACGCCTCGCGCCAGACCGCTTCTAGAAAGCGATCTGCGATATGGGCATCAATCTCTTTTTTGACATGCAGTGGGTGCAGCCCCAGCGACACCAGCAGTGCGCGGGCGCGTTCAATCAAATCGGCGTCATTGGCGTCTGTCGTCACCAGTTCAATCAACGGCAACAAGTAAACCGGATTAAACGGATGCGCGACCAATATCTGATCAGGGCGGCTCGCGCCCTCTTGCAGTTCAGAGGGTTTGAAACCTGACGTGGATGACCCGATGACCGCGCCGACGTCGCAATTCTGTTGAATGGTCGCAAAAACCCTGTGTTTCATTGCAAGCTGTTCGGGAACGCTCTCTTGAATCCAGACAGCCCCGGTAACAGCATCGCCCAGATCGTCATGAAAGCTTAGCCTTCCCTCGTCCGGCAAAGGCGCATCGCTAAGTCCCGGCAAGGATCGGCGCGCATTATCCAGCACTTCACCGATCTTACGCTCGGCTTCGGGGTCCGGGTCAAACACCCGTACGTCCCAGCCGTTCAACAAGAACCGCGCGGCCCAGCCGCCGCCAATTACACCGCCACCAATGATCGCTGCTGTGTTTTTAGTCATGTCGCTATTTCCGCAAGTTCCGGGTCGCTTGACCCGTCTGGCCGTGCCAGTAGAGGTAAAAAGGAGAGAAGATATGAATATTGAATTTGTCGGTCTGCCCAGCAGCCAAGTCGTCCAAATCCGCGCAACCATGCGCGATGCTTACGGTCTGCCGGTCGAAACCCACCGCGCAGAGAGCGACGGTCTTCCGTGCCGCCATTGTTTGGCATTCCCCCAAAAAGGGAGCGACTTTCTGATCCTGGCGCATCGCCCGTTTGAAAGACAGAATGCCTATACTGAAACTGGTCCGATTTTCCTGTGCGCAGACGAGTGCGCCGCGCCGCGTCGTTCTTCAGAACTACCCGCGTTCTTGAAATCAGCCCAATATATCGTTCGCGGTTACACTGCGGACGAGCGTATTTCCTACGGCACGGGTCAGGTGACACCAACCGCCCAGATCCCTGACTATGCAGAGAAATTGCTGTCCAATCCGGATATCGCCTTTGTCGATGTCCGGAGTGCCGAAAATAATTGTTATCACTGCCGGATAAAGCGCGCGCCATAAGGTTGGCTAACGTAGAAAGGCGACCACAAAACTGGGGAGTGTCATTGTCCAATTGGATTTCTGGCATTCCCCTGCGCCTATCCTCAGCGCTGAAACAATACGGGATCAGATGAGCCAAACCAGATCCAGATCGCCAACCCGGAATCATTGGTACGCATAAAGGGTAAACAGCACCCACTTCACGACACTGGCGCTCGCTTCACCAGCCCCAGTTTTTCACGTACTTCAGCAGGCCCAATCACCCGCGCGCCCATGTTTTCAACGATGCTGCTTGCGCGTTCAACCAGTTGCCAGTTCTCGGCCAACACACCTTTTTCCAGCCACAGATTATCCTCAAGCCCGACGCGCACATTGCCACCCGCCAGAACCGATGCCGCGACATAGGCCATCTGATTGCGCCCCAGGCCAAAAGCACTGAACGTCCAATCATCAGGCACGTTATTGACCATCGCCATAAGCGTGTTCAGATCATCCGGCGCGCCCCACGGCACCCCCATGCAAAGTTGCACCAACGCCTGACCGTCCAATACTCCATCTGCAACCAATTGTTTTGCATACCATAAATGGCCGGTATCAAAGGCTTCGATTTCGGGTTTGACTCCAAGTTCGGTCATCATCCGCCCCATCGCCGTCAGCATCCCCGGTGTATTGGTCATCACGTAATCGGATTCAGCAAAGTTCATGGTGCCGCAATCCAGCGTACAAATTTCCGGCAGACATTCGGCCACATGTGCCACTCGTTCCGTCGCACCAGCCATATCGGTGCCATCCGCAAGGGGCAGCGGGTTCTCTACATCGCCAAAGACCATGTCGCCCCCCATGCCCGCCGTCAGGTTCAACACCACATCAGTTTCACTATCGCGAATGCGGTCTGTGACCTCGCGGAACATCCCCAAATCACGTGAAGGAGCGCCTGTTTCAGGGTCACGCACATGGCAATGCACAACTGCGGCCCCGGCCTTGGCCGCCGCAATGGCGCTGTCGGCGATCTGTTTGGGTGAGCGCGGGACTTTGTCACTGCGATCCTGCGT
>PIVL01000245.1 GCA_003354145.1 Paracoccaceae bacterium | reverse complement strand
GACAGCGGCAACAAGCCATCACAAGCGGAAAGAGCAATCAATTCAACCACGAACGCGTCCTCCTGTTGGATCAAACACCACCGGGGGCACCACCTCGCACAGCGTTTGGATACCGCGCAGATGATCCACCATCTTTATCGTTTCACCATATCGGGCCGGACCATTTTGCAAAAACGCAAGGCCCATGAAATACTCCATTGTCGGTGAAAAGCCCACGGATGTGACATAACCTTGGGCATTCACTCGCACCGGATCATCGTCGTTTTCGAACAAAAATGCGCCGGCAGTCAGTTGTTTAACTGCTCCGACCGGTTTCAACCCAACCATTTGTTCGCGGTTATTGTCGTTCAGTCCCGGACGCTCAGACATGGTTTTACCGATACAGTCCTTTTTATCAGACACCATCCGCTCCATGCCAATGTCAAACGCAGTGATCCGTCCGTGAATTTCTGCATGGGTGATGAATCCCTTTTCAATCCGCAAGATGTTGAGCGACTCCATCCCATACGGCCCACCGCCCAGCGCCTCGGCCTTTGCCAACAGCAAACGGAACAGGCTGTCCCCATAGCGTGCAGGTATTGCAATTTCATAGGCATGCTCGCCCGAAAACGAGATGCGGAACAGACGTCCGGCAATGCCCTGAATGCCCACATCCCCACAGGCCATGAACGGCCAGTCCTTGGTGGTCAGTGGAGAGTCCAAAATCCCGTCCAGCAATTCACGCGACTTTGGCCCGGCAACAGCAAACTGCGCCCATTGTTCGGTGACCGAGATGAACGATACATCCAGATCAGGTCGCAGCACCTGTTGCGCGAAATCCAGATGGCGCATCACCTCGCCCGCGCCTGCGGTCGTGGTGGTCATCACAAAATGCGTCTCCGACAGACGTGCAGTGGTGCCGTCATCCATCACATACCCATCTTCGCGCAACATCAGACCGTAACGCGTGCGCCCTATTTTTAGCGTGCTGAACATATTGGTATAGACGTAGTCCAGGAATTCCGCCGCATCCGGGCCCTGTATGTCGATCTTGCCCAACGTCGAGACATCGCAAACCCCGACGCTGTTGCGCACCATATTAACCTCGCGGTCACAGGATTGCCGCCAGTTGGTTTCCCCTTCAGTCGGAAAATAGCTTGGCCGATACCAAAGCCCGACTTCTATCATCGGTGCTTTCCGTTCGACGGAAGCCTTATGCGACGTCATATACCGTTTCGGAGCAAACCCTGCGCCCTGCGCCCCGGCGCCAAGGGCCGCGATTGCCACAGGGCTGTAAGGCGGACGAAACGTTGTCGTACCGGTTTCCGGAATACCGCGCCCAGTGGCATCGGCCAGAACCGCCAACGCCGCAACGTTAGAGTTCTTGCCCTGATCAGTGGCCATACCTTGCGTAGTATAGCGTTTCATATGCTCGACAGAGCGGAAGTTTTCGGTTGCCGCCTGTTTGACATCCTTGACGGTCACATCGTTCTGAAAATCCAGCCAGGCACGCCCCTTGCCCGGAACTGCCCACAGAGGCTCAAGTGTGTAAGGCGTATCTTCGGCCACCGGCACATCAATGCCTTTGGCCTTCAAACCCAGATCAGCAAGCGCCTGTTTCGCAGCTTGGGCACCTTCGTTCAAACAGGCCGCCGTTGAAAACGCGCCATTGCATGCCCCAGCTGCGGTCATCCCCGGAACGCTGCCCGGCGTCGGTACAAAGCTAAGGATGTCGTCGCGCCATGTGGGGCGGTCATTCATATGACAGGTCAGGTGCACGGTTGGGTTCCAGCCGCCCGACATTGCCAGACAATCGGTTTTCAAGTTCTCTTCGCCAATCGTTGTGCGAATTGTGATGCTTTCCAGCCTCTGCCGCCCAGCGCTTCCACAAACCTGCGCGCCTCTGTAAACAGTGAAATCATCCGATGTTGGCGCATCATGTCGACTGTCGATCAGCCCGGCCACATGCACACCCGCCGCCACCAGATCATGCGCTGTGCGATGCGCGTCGTCATTATTGCCAAACACTGTCACAGCCCGCCCAGGGCTGACACCCCACCGGTTCAGATAGGCACGCACCGCCCCTGCCGTCATGATCCCAGGCCGGTCATTGTTCTGGAACGCTACCGGACGCTCTAATGCGCCTGCTGCCAGAATTGCCCGCTTTGTCGATATCCGCCAGAAGGTTTCCAACGGAGCGCCATCGGCGCGCGGTCCATGATGCCCCACCCGTTCCAGCACTCCATACGTGCCTTGATCATAGGCACCGATAACTGTGCTGCGCGTCATAAGCCGCACGTTGTCCATACCGCGCAACTCGTCCAACACCTGCTCGGCCCAAGCTGCGCCGGGCACGCCATCCACCTTGTAGGTTTCAGCCAGCAGACGTCCGCCCATACGGCTGTCTTCGTCTGCAAGGACGACATCCGCTCCTGCACGCCCAGCAACAAGTGCCGCCATCAGCCCCGCAGGTCCGGCACCAATCACCAGCAAATCGCAAAACGCATAGGCACGTTCATACTTGTCAGCGTTGTTTTCACCCGACAACGACCCAAGACCCGCCGCGCGCCGGATAACAGGCTCATATAGCTTTTCCCAAAACGCCCGCGGCCACATGAAGGTTTTGTAATAAAACCCTGCCCCCAGAAACGGAGCGGCCAAATCGGTGACTGACATCAGGTCCAACCCCAACGACGGCCAACGGTTCTGGCTGCGGGCCTGCAATCCTTCGTAAAGTTCCTGCACCGTGGCCCGCACATTGGGGTCCTGCGCCGCACCTGACCCGATGGTCATCAGTGCATTTGGCTCTTCACTACCTGCCGTCAAAATTCCGCGTGGACGATGGTATTTGAACGATCTCCCCACCAGACGCACATCATTGGCCAGCAAAGCACTGGCCAGCGTGTCGCCTTCAAAGCCGGAATAACCAATGCCATCAAACGCAAACGATACCGGAGCTGACCGGTCGATAAGACCTTTACCCGCGATCCTCATGTCTTTTCCGCCAATTCTGTTGATGAAACTGCATGGGTCAGCGTGTTGCGTGTCACCACGACCCAGGCACTACATCCGGCTGCGTGATACCACAAATCCCGCGTCTCGCCTGCCGGGTTGTCTCGCAGATAGACATAATCATCCCACGCGCCCTCACCGGCATCCGGATCGGGCCGCGTCAAAGCAGCGCCACGGTAATAAAACTCACGATGATCGCGCTCGCCGCAAATCGGACATTTAATCCTCATAGCTTTGGCCCCTGCTTCTTCTCGTCCAAAATACTCATGTCCAACATCCCGCTCCTAATGCAGGTTGTGCTGAGAGCCAGTGCCCTCTTCATCCATGATCCCATAACCAGTACGGAACCGGTCCATCCGCAACCCCGTTGCCGCTTCATGTGGGCGGTCCGTGGCAATCAGATGGGCAAAGCAATGACCCGAGGCAGGCACCGCCTTGAACCCGCCATAACACCAGCCACAATCTATATAGAGCCCGTCGATGCCGGTTTTGTCGATAATAGGCGAGCCATCCGGCGTCATGTCCATGATGCCACCCCAAGACCGCAATATCTTGGCTTTGCCAATCATCGGCATCAGGGTCATCCCAGCCTCCATCACATGTTCTACCGTCGGCAGATTGCCCCGAGCTGCATAGGTGGCATAGGAATCCAGATCACCACCGAACACCAAACCGCCCTTGTCAGACTGGCTGATATAGAAATGGCCCATGCCAAAAGTCACCACGTTATCAATCACAGGTTTTAGACCTTCGGTGACAAAGGCCTGCAACACATGGCTTTCAATTGGCAGGCGCATTCCGGCCATGGCGGCCACCTGCCCGGATCGCCCTGCGACCACGATACCAACTTTCTTGGCCCGGATAGCTCCGCGCGTGGTTTGCACGCCTTTTACGACCCCGCCCTCTATATCTATGCCAGTGACTTCACAATTTTGCAGAATATCTACACCGCGACTGTCAGCGCCACGCGCATAACCCCAGGCCACCGCATCATGGCGCGCGGTGCCACCGCGTGGATGATACAAGGCGCCATAAACCGGGAACCGAACGTTATCGTAGTCAAGATATGGCAGATGCTTGCGCACTCCATCTCGATCCAGCAGGATCGCGTCATCGCCCTGATTGATCATCGCATTGCCACGCCGCGCAAAGGCATCGCGCTGACCGTCGGAATGGAACAGATTAAAAATGCCACGCTGTGAATGCATGACATTATAGTTCAGATCCTGCTCAAGCCCTTCCCACAGCTTCAGAGAGTGCGAATAGAATTCGGAATTACCTGGCAGGAAATAGTTCGCGCGCACAATCGTCGTGTTGCGGCCAATATTGCCGCCGCCAATATAACCCTTCTCAAGCACCGCCACGTTGGTCAGCCCATGCACACTTGCCAGATAATGGGCTGTGGCCAAACCATGCCCGCCACCGCCAATGATCAGAATGTCATACTCAGCCTTGGGCTCGGGGTCCCGCCAATGCGGCGTCCAGCCTGTGTTTCCAGTCAGCCCCTCTTTCAGAACCCGAAGGCCGGAAAAACCTTTGCTGAGTAATCCCATGATTGCGACTCCTGACTGTGTTGGCCCGATAAGACCAACTTGTTCCCGGAGTATCAATGCCTGAGGCCACTGCCCCGCACCTTTTCGACATTTTCAGGTCAACTGGCGACCTGTGAGAATGGCCGCGAGAATGGCTGCGCGTCGTGACATTGCTATGTTCAAAGAACCAGAGCCGGAAAACTCGAAATTTTCCGCTCCCCGGCCCAACACATTTTTCGACACATTTGTCGTCGGGCCGGGAATTATTGCGTCCGACGTTACAGACCCTTGGCCCGATAGCTGGCTGCGACTTTGCCGATCGAAACCAGATAGGCCGCCGTGCGCAAATCGTGCGCGTCGTCACGTTCGTGCCACACGTCGCGCATTGACTGATAGGCGATACGCATCGTGTCATCCAAACCTGACCGCACCAGCTCGAGCTCTCCCGCTCCGCGCAAATACTTGTCCTTGAATTGCGGCGTCATTGACCATGCATCCCCCATGTGTTCATCAAGGCGGGACAGCTCGTCGATGACCAGTTGGTGGCGTGCTTCTTCCTGTCGCCGCTGCATCCGCCCAAAACGGATATGGCTCAGGTTTTTGACCCATTCGAAATAAGACACTGTCACACCACCCGCGTTGGCGTACATATCGGGTATGATAACAGTCCCCCTCTCGCGAAGGATTTCGTCACCACCAGCAGTCACCGGACCATTGGCCGCTTCAATTATCAGCGGTGCTTTGATGTTGGCGGCATTAGACAGGTTGATCACCCCTTCCAAAGCGGCGGGAATCAGAATGTCGCAGTCTTCCTCAAGCACGGCCGACCCTTCGGCGGTATGGTTCGCGTCCGGGAATCCGGTAATACCTCCATGTTTGATGATCCACTGATGCACGGCTTCGACATCCAGACCATCCGAACTGAACAAAGCGCCATCGCGCTCAATAATTCCGGTGATAAGCGCACCATTCTCCTCAGACAGGAATTTGGCAGCGTGATAGCCCACGTTGCCAAGCCCCTGTACAATCACCCGCTTTCCATCGAGCGACCCAGTCATATTCGCCTTTTTCATGCCTTCAGGATCACGGAAAAATTCTTGCAGAGCATATTGCACGCCGCGTCCCGTTGCCTCGACCCGCCCGGAAATACCGCCGGCGTTCAGGGGCTTGCCGGTCACGCAAGCCTTGGCATTGATGTCAGTGGTGTTCATCCGCGCGTATTGGTCCGCAATCCACGCCATTTCACGTTCTCCCGTACCCATATCAGGGGCCGGAACGTTCTGTGAGGGATGAATCAGGTCGCGTTTCGCCAGTTCATAAGCAAAGCGTCGGGTGATCCGCTCTAGTTCGTGCTCTTCATATTGTCTTGGATCAATCCGTAGCCCACCCTTTGAGCCACCAAACGGCGCTTCGACCAACGCGCACTTATATGTCATCAGCGCCGCCAGGGCCTCAACTTCGTCCTGATTGACGCCCAGAGCAAAGCGAATACCGCCTTTGACCGGCTCCATATGTTCGGAATGAACCGAGCGATAGCCGGTAAAGGTCTGAATTTGGCCGCGCAATCGCACCCCAAAGCGAACCGTATACGTCGCATTGCAAACCCGTATTTTTTCTTCAAGTCCAGGGGGCAAATCCATCAGGGCAACGGCCCTGTTGAACATCAGATCGACACTTTCGCGAAAACTTGGCTCAACAATCTGCGTCATACATATCCCTCTTAAAATAGATCAGCGACTCACTTTGGTAGCTGTTGTGAGCGCTAGAGTATGACGACACAATTAAAATGTGCGACTTTTTTAGGCATTTCGTGAAAACTAAAGGAAAGAACCACTTTTCTGATTTTAAGATCTGCGATTCAGGCCGATTGTTTCTGTTTACTCAACAGGCCCATCTGAGACAGCTGATCATGGGTGAATTAGCTTCAATCGGCGCTTTTTCGCTGCACCTTTGCCCAAATTCCGTCACCTTTGTGGGCCAATACGGACGGGACCACCTGCGTCCAGTCGATCGCAACGATTCTGTTGGCGGCGAGAAAGGAAAGCCATGTACTCGAATACTGGAAAATCGGATTCTGCTGACCAACAGACCACTTTCGCTCAGCAACCACGCATTTTCAGCTATCTGAATCGCTTTGCCAAAGACGAAGGCGGCGCAATTCTGGCCCTTAGTCTTTACTTCTTTCTTCTGATTCTCATGATCGCTGGCGTTGGTATCGACATGATGCACTTCGAACGGCAGCGGTCCAGACTGCAATCCACCGCTGACCGGGCCGTATTGGCAGCAGCCGATCTTGACCAGACGTTGGATGCCGAATCCGTTGTTGACGACTATTTCGAGAAAGAAGGTCTGTCCAACTACTTGGCTTCAGTCGATGCACCACCCGACGGCGTGGGCTGTCGGGTGGTGTCTGTTGATGCGAGCTCCACTGTGGCAACTCAGTTCATGCGACTGTCCGGTGTCGAAACGCTTCAGGCACCAGCGTTTGCAAAGGCTGAAGAATGCATCGGCAACGTTGAAATTTCTTTGGTTTTGGATGTTTCCGGCTCGATGGGTGACCACGACCGTCTGACCAACATGCAAGACGCAGCAAAAGGGTTCATCGATACGATGATAGACAACAGCGCAGAAGGTAGTGTGTCGATCTCGATCATACCTTACGCTACACAAGTATCTGCTCCAGAATACTTTTTTGACCAGCTGCCAATATCGCCAGAGCTAAAGCATGATTACTCGCGCTGCATCAATTTTAGTTCGTCCGATTTCAGCACCACCTCAATTGATTTG
>PIVL01000244.1 GCA_003354145.1 Paracoccaceae bacterium | reverse complement strand
GTTGACGTGCCGCTTTGGCCCGCTGTTCTGGCGCTTTCCTTTGGGATCACGGTTGGCGAATTGGTGTTTGGCGGCCGAGGGTTCAGCTTTTTGAACCCGGTCGTCGTCGCCCTGGCTTTTCTGATTTTCGCATTCCCGGGGGTAACGTTTTCAAGCCCGCCTGCCTGGCTGGGCTATGCCAGCCTGCCCGGAGCGGCGTTCCTGCTGCTGTCGCGACTGATATCCTGGCGTATGTTTGCAGGCTTTTTTGTGGGCCTGCTTGCCGCCGGATTCATTTCTCCGACCGGCCTTGGTTTTAACGATCTTCGGCAGGGTGTCGTGCTTTTCGCGGTGGTTTTCCTGGCCTGCGACCCGGCCTGTTCCGCCTCGACCAATGCCGGGCGATGGGCGAACGGTCTGCTGAGCGGTTTTCTGGTCTGGATGTTTGCCTCGAATGGTGGGGGCGACATAGCGGTTCAACCCTTGGTTATGGCGATATTGCTGGGCAGCATTTTTGCACCATTGATGGACAGGCTGGCTGTCGAGCTCAATGTCTACATTCGGAGGCGAGGGCGTGGCTGACATTAACCCGATCCGCCTATGGAGACGCTTTTTGGCCCTGCCAAACGAGAGTCTTACCAAGACCTTGGTTTTTGCGTTTCTGGTGACATTTATTGCTTCGGTTTTTGTGTCGGTATCCGCAGTGACTCTGAATCCCTTTTATCAGGCGAACCTGGATCGCGAGCAGCGGGCGCGGATGTCCGGCATGATCGCAGCTTTGGCTGGCATGTCAGATATTATGAGCGGGGTCAGTGTCGACGAACTGGAGGTTCGGATTGTCGATCTGGCCAGTGGTACGTTTGCGACGGGCGTTGATCCCGTAAGTTACGATCAGCGCGAAGCTGCGCGGGACCCGAACCGCAGCCTGACCCTGCCAGAAGAAGCGGACATCGCCGGTATCAGGCAGCGCGCCAATTACGCTCCAGTGTTTATTCTTCGCCAGGACCAGGCACTGGAACTGGTGGTCCTTCCCATGCGTGGTGTCGGATACCAGTCGATGTTGTACGCTTTTCTCGCGCTCAGGGCAGACGGAAACACAATTGCCGGTCTTACGTTTTACGAGCTGGGCGAAACGCCGGGTTTGGGTGCGCGCATCTCCGATCCGGATTGGCTGGCGCTTTGGCCTGGCAAAATGCTGGCGGATGAAAACGGAGATATCCGGATTTCTGTCGTGCGTGGTCAAGCACAGAGCCCCTTGGAAATCGACGGGATCTCGGGGGCGACGCGGACCGGCAACGGGGTGTCCAACATGCTTCATTTCTGGTTGGGAGAGTATGGTTTCGGACCGTTCCTGAAACGCCTGCAGTCCGGGACTTTGAGACTGTGAAACAATCGCTCGCATATCTTACGGACCCATTGGTCAAAGCCAATCCGATTACGCTGCACATCCTGGGAATATGTTCCGCACTGGCTGTCACCACCTCGGTTTCGACCGCTCTGACGATGTCGTGCGCGCTCACGGTTGTGCTGGTTTTGTCCAGCGCCATGATAAGCGCCATTCGCCATCATATACCCACAGCCATCCGTCTGATCGTGCAGATCACCATAATTGCATCGCTGGTGATCGTAATGGACATGTTTCTCAAGGCCTTTGCCTTTGAGATGAGTAAACGCCTGTCGATCTTTGTGGGTCTGATCGTCACCAATTGCCTGATCCTTGCCCGGGCCGAGACCTTCGCGCGGCAAAACCCGGTCTGGCCAAGTACGCTTGATGCTTTGGGCAACGGGATCGGCTACGGCATCATCCTGTTGATAGTCGGAACGATCCGGGAATTGTTTGGCGCTGGTACGCTATTGGGCTTTGAGATTCTGCCTTTGGTAGAAAACGGCGGCTGGTTCCGGCCTTTGCGTGTCATGCTGCTTGCGCCGAGTGCGTTCTTCATTGTCGGCTTTCTTGTCTGGATAATCCGAAGCCGAAGACCCGAGCAGATCGAACAACCGGAATTCCGAATCCTTGGTCATGACGAAACGGGGGAAGCATGAGCGATCTTTTCCTGTCATCCGTCTTCGAACAGAACCTGGCGCTGTCCTTTTTCCTGGGCATCTGCACTTTTCTGGCCGTATCGCGCCGGTTTGAATCGGCGCTGGGTCTGGGCATCGTGATGATTGTCGTTCAGACGATTTCGGTTCCGGTGAACTATCTGATCTTTCAGGGGCTTCTGGTCGAAGGTGCCTGGGCATGGGTGGGTTTGCCCGAGGTCGACCTGAGTTTCCTGAAATTGCTTTGTTTCATCGGCGTGATTGCCGCGATGGTTCAGATACTGGAAATGCTGCTTGATCGTTATTTTCCGCGCCTCCACCATGCGCTGGGGATTTTCCTTCCCTTGGTAACGGTGAACTGCGCGATCCTTGGTGGCAGTCTGTTCATGGTAGAACGCCAATACGGGTTTGCGGAAAGCGTCGTTTTCGGGGTTGGCAGTGGTATGGGCTGGGCACTTGCCATTGTCACATTTGCCGCGATCCGAGAACGATTGAAATACAGTGACATCCCAAGGGGACTGCAGGGATTGGGCATCGCGTTTGTGATAACGGGGCTAATGTCGCTTGGATTTTCTGCTTTCGCCACAGGAGGGATGCAATGATTGACATCCTTGCGGGTATCAGCCTTTTCACTCTGATTGTGATGA
Source organism: Paracoccaceae bacterium (assembly GCA_003354145.1). Taxonomy (GTDB): domain Bacteria; phylum Pseudomonadota; class Alphaproteobacteria; order Rhodobacterales; family Rhodobacteraceae; genus NORP181. Next base: position 4,646 of record PIVL01000244.1, on the reverse strand, counting down.
CATTGGTTCTTGCCGTTTTGGCGGCCAGAGCGATGATCACGAGGCAGGTGGCGGTAACGGTCGTCGTCAACGAGGCTAACAGGTTCAAAGCCCAGACCGGACAAAAGCTGCTTGGGGTTTTGCAAGACAACGGGGTTCTGGTTCCGTCGGCCTGTGCTGGTGCGGGGACCTGTGGCTTGTGTCGTGTTGCGGTTCCTGCCGGGGGTGGGCAAATCTTGCCAACGGAACGCGCCAAACTGGACAGAACCGAAAGGCGCAACGACATTCGTCTGGCGTGCCAGGTGATCTTGCGTGGCGACACCGAGGTGCGCGTTCCCGCAGATCTGCTGGGGATAGAAACCTGGGCCTGTCGGGTCGAGTCCACCCGCATGCTGGCACCGTTCATCCGAGAGATCGTGTTGGCCCTTCCGGGCGACGCAAACCCGCTACTTCGGGCGGGGGCTTTTGTGCAGGTTTCGGCCCCAGCATATGACATTCGCTTTGCAGACTTCGACATACATGCGAGATACGAACACATCTGGGCCGGGACGACCCTCAGAGACCTGACCGCGCGCAGCAAGGTCGAGGTTTCGCGAGCCTATTCAATTGCCAACAGGCCCGCCGACCGTGGCAAGATCGTTCTGAATGTGCGCCTGGCTTTGCCACCGCCAGCGCAAAAAGACGCGCCGCCGGGTGTTGTGTCGTCGTATCTTTTCAGCCTTCAGATTGGCGAAGAACTAACTGTCGCAGGACCCTATGGCAGTTTTGGCGCCAAGGAGACCGAACAGGAAATGGTCATAATCGGGGGCGGTGTCGGGATGGCACCATTGCGCGCGATAATTTTCGATCAGTTGGAAAATATAGGCACGAACCGCAAGATATCTTTCTGGTATGGGGCGCGAAGCCAGATCGATCTTTTCTATCAAGAAGAGTTCAACCGCCTACAGGAAAAGCATGATAATTTCAGTTGGACAATCGCCCTTTCCGATCCAAAACCCGAAGACAATTGGAACGGGTCGGTTGGGTTCATTCATGACGTGGCCTATGAAAATTACCTGAAGCATCACTCTTTTCCAGAGACGTGCGAGTATTATCTTTGCGGGCCTCCTCTGATGATCAGGGCGGTCATGTCGATGTTAGAGGACATCGGCGCGGAAACGGACAACATTTTCAATGACGATTTCGGGAGCTAGCGTATGATGCAGACCCGCAGAAAACTGATGTTGATGACTGGATGCGCCGGCTTGGCTTTTGCTTTGCCCAGCCTTGCCGGGCACGCGCAGATTATTGGTGGACCGGCCTTCGCAAGCTGGTGGCGGGCAAGTTTGCCGGCGGATTGCGATGTGGTGCAGATAAATGCTGCAATTGAAGAGGTTATCGAAGAAATTGACGCGAAGATGTCGCCTTACAAATCCACGTCAGAATTGAGCCTACTCAACCGGTCGCCCGAGGGACAATGGCTTGCGGTTTCCGACATCACCAGCCATGTGATTTCGGAAAGCCTGCGTATTGCCCATCTGACAGATGGCGCATTCGATCCGACGGTTGGCCCCCTGGTTCGGCGGTTCGGCTTTGGGCCGATCATCGGCACTGTGAAAGCGGACTATCGGTCGTTGGTTCTTGATGCGCAGGGATTGCGTAAAAGCGAGCCAAAAGCGACTCTTGATCTGTGTGGCATCGCCAAGGGTTATGCGCTTGACCGGATGGCACTTGCAGTCCAAGCACTGGGTGTCCGGTCTTTTCTGCTGGAAGCAGGTGGCGAGGTGCTGGCGCGCGGCCGCCATCCAGACGGACGACCCTGGCACGTCGGGATCGAAACATCCGGCACGGTACCGCCAAAATTCCAGCGCGTTGTCAGGTTGGATGGCATGGTGCTGGCCACGTCCGGAATCGTCGCCAATGGCGGCACTCAATCGGGGGTCGGTTTCAATCACATAATAGATGCCCGAACGGCACAGCCTGTCGCCAATGGCGTCGCTTCGGTTTCAGTGATTGCTGAGTCAGGCATGCAGGCGGACGCTCTGGCCACCGCCTTGATGGTTATGGGGGCTGCGAAAGGTCTGGAACTGGCCGAGCAGATGAAACTTGCTGTGCTGTTCCAGTTGCAGGATGGTGAGGGGGTTTCGGAAGTCATGTCAGAGCGTTTTGCCAGCGCCATTATCGCATAGGAGCAAAGGTATGTTTGTTTTTGGTCTTGTTTTCCTCATCGTTGCAATTTCAATTGCCGGTTTGGCAATCGGAATTCTGTTGGGGCGCGCGCCCCTGCAGGGCACTTGTGGTACTGGAAATCCCTGCGAAGCCGTCAGATGCGCGGCGTGTCCCCGCAAGGCCGCATCGGGGGATAACGGATGACCAAATTCCCACGGATAAGTGAATACATGGCCTCCGACCTGATTACACTGTCGCCTGAAACCGAAATCACCCAAGCCATGAATGTACTGATGGACGCCAAGATATCCGGGGCTCCGGTTGTTGATCAGAGCGGGGATCTTGTCGGGGTCTTGTCAAAGAAAGACTGCCTGAAAGCGGCGCTGAATGCAGCCTATTATCAGGAATGGGGCGGTTCGGTGGCTGACTATATGAGCACGAATGTCGAAACCCTGGACGTTAATATTGATCTTGTAAAAGCGGCCGAAATATTTTTGGCAAGCCCGTACAGAAGATTTCCGGTTCTGAGCGATGGCAGGCTTGTGGGGCAAGTCAGTCGGTATGACATTCTCATAGGTCTGAGACAGCAACGGGACTAAGTTTGCTGTCGGCTGCTGTCAATGACGGGCATGCACAGACGGGCTTGGGTCGCAGATCGCCCCGACCCAGCCGAATTGGTAATTTCCTTGTATGGCGTTTTCGGTTATCTGTTCCCAACCCCGTTACTTGAAAAATGCCGCAAAATGGACATGGCCCTCATTCTCATCACGCTCGGCACGCTTTTCGTAGCGGGTCTTGCCGTCAACGAAATTGGTAAACGCACCCGGCTGCCACGGGTCACCTTGTTGCTGGGTTGCGGGATTATCGCCGGAGGTTCCGGATTTGATGTGATCCCTCCAGGGGTCGAAGTCTGGTACGAATTCCTGTCGGTAACAGCGCTGACAATGGTGGCTTTTTTGCTTGGTAGCTCGCTGAACCGGAAAAGTCTGCGGGCGCATGGTAAAGTAATTTTTCTGATTTCGATCTCTATTGTCCTTACGACTCTTGTTCTTGTCAGTCTGGGCCTCTGGCTGCTCGGGCTGGATATTGGAGTTGCCTTGCTGCTTGGTGCCATCGCCACTGCCACGGCCCCGGCCACCACGCAGGATGTGATCCGTCAGGCCGGGGTAAAAAACGGTTTTACCGACACTCTGAAGGGAATTGTCGCTATCGATGATGCGTGGGGTTTGATCGCCTTCAGTATGGTGATCGTGCTGGTGCATCAGTTGAACGGCGACGGTGACGCTCAAATGCTGACCAGCGTCGCCTGGGAACTTGGCGGATCCATTTTGCTCGGCGCTCTGATAGGTTTTCCTGCAGCCGCACTTACCGGCCGCCTGACAGAGGGCGAACCGTTGCAGATCGAGGCGCTTGCTCTTGTTTTCCTTACTGCCGGCCTTTCGATCTGGCTGGATTTGTCGTACCTGATTGCCGGTATGACCGTCGGAACGATCATTGTGAACCAGGCGCGTCACCACACACGCGCCTTCCATGAAATCGAGCACATTCAGTGGCCCTTCATGATCTTGTTTTTCATCCTCGCGGGCGCTTCTCTGGAAACTTCGGCCTTTGCCAAAATCGGGTTGATTGGACTGGCATATCTGGCTTTGAGGGCGTTATCCCGCGTCATAGGCGGCTGGACGGGCGCAGTACTTGGAAACGCCCCAAAGGCCGAGCGTCCGTGGTTCGGCATCGCCCTGATGCCACAAGCAGGAGTCGCTGTCGGCATGGCGCTGGTGGCCAGCAGGCAATTTCCTGAATGGTCGGAAACGATCATGGTGCTGACCGTCGGAACCACGATTGCCTTCGAAATCCTTGGGCCTGCCACTACACTTTTTGCGATTGGTCGAGTGAATAAATCCACAAACCGCGACTGAACGCGCTGGCGAAAGTCAAGCTTGTGCCAGTCTGCTGCCTCCGTTTTTCTGGGGCAGATATGGCTTTATTGAAGCGAAAAGGTCCGCGAATTAGCTCGGGCGACCGCAGAACAGTACCCGGCCTTTGAAGTAATTACTGAGGAATAGACCGGGTCAGCAAATAGAAATCCTCATCCACGCTGTAAACAACATCTTCCGGAAACTCGTGCCAGTTCTCGTCGCTGAGCGGTTCGGAAGCGATTTCAACAGCCCGGTAGTCGGACCCAGTTTCATGGTGCACATGGGGTTTGCCGCAAATCGGACATTCAAAAACGAATTCCCGCTCTAGATGCCAAAGGGTGCGCCCAAAACGGCTGCCAATCAGATGATCCCCATCACTCAAGACAACATTCAGACCGACTTTGCGGTCTGGGTCAACCTCTCGGGACCAGTCAACTATCTGACGGATACCCCAGCCGAGAACATCCATCAGCGGAAGCTCGGGATGTTTTTGGTGAAGCGATAACAGATAGAAGAAGATGTGCTCGCTGTCCGTGGTTCCTTTTATGTCATTCCTGAACAGTGGGTCAATTTTTGGGATCATCCGGTCCCGGACTTTCAGGA
>PIVL01000546.1 GCA_003354145.1 Paracoccaceae bacterium | reverse complement strand
AGAGATCACCATTCCCTTCGGCGTCAATGTATTGTGGGATCCGATGTCTAGCATCGCGTTGGGGGTTGCCACCGGGGCCGCGTTTGTTCGTGAAATATTTACGGGAACTTATGCGTCTGACATGGGCCCATGGACGCCGGACGCGGGCAAAGCCATGCGCTACCGCGACAGGCTGGGAAGATCCGATATGGCGATGCTGTACAACATTTCTGCAGAGTTCGCGCATTCTTTGGACCAGAGGCCCTTGCCCGACCGTGCACGCAGCGCTGTGTTTTCGTCGATCCCCGACGCCGTTTTGGTTTCGGGACAGATCACTGGCGAAGCCGCCGCTTTGTCAGATTTAGAGGCGGTGAAAGCCGTTTTGCCAGATATCGCCGTGATGGCAAATACGGGCGTGAAGCACGAAACAGTCGCGGATGTTTTATCTGTCGCAGATGGATGTATTGTAGGGTCGTCGCTCAAGGTCGATGGAGACACGTGGAACGCAATCGATCCTGATCGGGCAAATGATTTCATGATGCGAGCCAAAAAGGCGCGCGGATGAAGGACCGGATCAAACGCAACTTGATGGACCTCATGATGGTCCCGGGTTTATCCGGCCATGAGGACCGCGTGCGCCGCCGCCTGCGAAAGCATCTGGTTGAGCTGGGTGTTGACAGTAAGTCAGATCGCCTCGGAAATCTGGTTGCGCATTTCCCGGGCGAAGGCCCTAGCGTAATGTTGTTCACACATATGGACCAGCTGGGCTTTATTGTGCGTCGAATAGAACCTGATGGCTTGATTAGACTGGAACGATTGGGCGGTGTTCCAGAACGCGCTTTGGCAGCGCAAGAGGTTCTGATTTGCGTGGGCGAGGGCAGGGACGTATCCGGTATCATTACGAACAAAAGCCACCACGCGACTACGCCGGATGAGAAATATCAGGTGACGCCATATGCAGAGCTTTACGTGGATACGGGCCTGTCTTCTGTGGCAGAAGTTGAGGCCGCAGGCATCCGCATTGGCACCCCAGTTGTCTATGCGCCGCAGGCCAGGATGCTGGCCAATGATCGAATTACCGGCACGAGCGTTGACGACCGCGCGGGCTGCGCCGTTCTGCTAGAGATGGCGCGGCAGCTAAAGGCCCGCTCAAGTGGTCCTCCGGTCCATTTGGCTTTTACGGTGCTGGAAGAGTTCAACTTACGTGGTGCACAGCCATTGGCCCAAAAGTTACTGCCTGACATTGCGATCCAGTTGGATCTGATGCTCGCGACTGACACACCGGATATGGCCGCACGGGGAGATATGGTATTGGGCGCAGGTCCGGGAATGAGCCTTTACTCATTTCACGGTCGCGGTACTTTGAACGGCGTTATTCCACATCCTGCAATGGTCGATCTGTTTGAAAAAGCAGCGCAGGAACAAGGCATCCCTATACAACGCAGCGCGCAAACCGGTGTTCTCACGGATCTGTCTTACGTTCAGCTCGTGGGGGAAGGCGTCGCTTCGATAGATATGGGGTTCCCAATGCGGTACTCACATTCAGCGCGCGAGGTTTGTGATCTTGGGGATCTGGTGTCCCTCGCCGAACTTCTTGAAGCAGCAATCAGCAATATCGGACCGGATTACTCACTTGAGCGGGATGACTACACCTAATGGCTTATACGCTGGGTATCGATGTGGGCACCTTCGAAACGAAGGGTGTTTTGGTCGATGCCACTGGAGCAATAGTCGCGCAAGCGGCGCGTGGTCATAAGATTTTGGTGCCAGAACCCGGTTGGGCGGAACACTGTCCGGAGGAAGATTGGTGGGGTGATTTTGTCT
>PIVL01000545.1 GCA_003354145.1 Paracoccaceae bacterium | reverse complement strand
CGCCTGTGCCTGATATCACAGACGAGCTGCGCAAGCTGTCTGATGATATGCTGGAAACCATGTATGATGCTCCAGGCATTGGTCTGGCCGCGCCTCAGTTGGGGGTGTTGCATCGCCTGATCGTTCTTGATTGCGTCAAAGAAGAGGGCGCAGCTTTGCAGCCAACCGTCATGTTCAATCCAGAAGTGACGGCATCCTCAGACGAAACCAATGTCTATGATGAGGGTTGCCTTTCGATACCCGAGCAATACGCCGAAATCACCCGCCCGGCCGAGGTCGAAGTGCGCTGGATGGATCGGGACGGAAATGAACAACAAGCTGGCTTTGGCGGGTTATGGGCAACATGCGTGCAGCACGAAATTGATCATCTGCAGGGCAAACTGTTCATCGACTATCTGAAACCATTGCGCCGTCAGATCATCACACGCCGGATGCAAAAGCTAAAACGCGAATTGGCGAGGGGCTAAGATGGGGGTGCTTGAGATCGTCAAATGGCCGGATGCACGGCTGACAACCGTTTGTGATCCGATTGTCGCAGGCGACGATATCAGCGCGCTGACCAGCAATATGTTTGAAACGATGTACGACGCGCCAGGACGCGGGCTAGCAGCGCCGCAGGTGGGCGTGTCAAAGCGATTGTTTGTTATGGATTGCACGTGGAAAGCCGGCGACCGTTCCCCGGTCACTTGCATCAACCCCCGAATAATAGAGCGCTCTGACAATCGGGTTTCAGTTGAAGAAGGCTGCCTGTCGATCCCAAATATTCTGATTGCGGTCGAGCGTCCGGATTGGGTCGTTCTGGAATGGACTAACAGCGAGGGTGCCGCTCAGAGCCGACGTCTAATTGGCGACGAGGCCCGCATAGCTCAGCATGAACTCAACCATCTGGACGGTATCGTTACATTTTTGCATCTGGACGATGCAGCCCGGTCCGCAGCCGAGGCCGAGTATTCCGTATCATGACTGCACGCGTTTGCATCCCTTGGCCGAATAAACGGTTGCGTACTTCTGCAGCAGAGGTGGACGAGATCACCGACGACATCCGTGCAATCTGGACCGATATGATCGACACGATGGAAGCGATGCCTGGTGTCGGTCTGGCCGCACCTCAGATCGGGATCATGCTACGGTTGGCAGTGGTCGATGGGTCGACCGAGCGCGGGCGCGCAGTGCGTATGGCGAACCCGGAAATCCTGCATGCGTCGATCGAATTGCGCAACCATAGTGAGGCGAGCCCGAACTTGCCGGGCATGTCAGCGACCTTGAAACGGCCGCGCGCGGTGACGGTGCGCTATCTGGATGAGAACGGTATGATCAACCGGCGCGATTTCGTCGGCCTTGAGGCGACGAGTGTCCAGCATCAAATTGATCATCTGAATGGGCGGATGTATTTTGTATGATGCACACTACTGACTTTGGTACGTAACGGTGCTAATTCAGCATATCTATCAACGCCTTATGCCAAAATTGTAAGTCTGGCCTAACACTCACTTTCTGATGGTTTAGTCTCCTACGTGAAAATGTACGTTCATATGATATATCATTGGATAGACAGCATGTTGGTGACAGGGCAAGTGGACGTAAGGATTGACCGTAAGCGTGACATGCGACGGATCAAAAACTACGGGATCGCCCCGACACAAAGTGGTCACTGGATTCTAGGAAACTTCGCAGGCACTACGAGTGATGGATCATTAAGTGCGGTGAACTTATTTCTGCGCACATACTGCTCTTCAAGTAATACCAAAACTGCGGAAAATTATGCCCGTCGCATTCTCACGTGGGTTAGCTTTTTAGAAGTTC
>PIVL01000243.1 GCA_003354145.1 Paracoccaceae bacterium | reverse complement strand
AGCGGGTGCTAGATTTTTCTGCTTCAGTCAACTCAAGCATTGGATGGCGGACGCGACCTCCCACTTGCCCCAAGAGCTCTTGCCAATATTTCCCATGCGCTGTCGGTTTGCCACCAGGCTTGGTGTTCTTGATCGCGTTTCGTACCGGATCAAGGCTGTCACGGACTTTTCGGGCCTCCTCAAATTTACCGGCAAATGCCAATTGCGTATAGTCGTGCATGCGTTTGTCATTTTTCGTTTGCAGTTGGTAGGGCGGTGAGGAACACAGATAGAGTTTCCAGTTCAGCTCTTCGATATTGTCGAGCCATTCGTCTTCTGCTGAGGTTGAGACGTGGATTTTGTCACCCACCATATGGCTTAGACGCACATACATATCGCGCGGGACAGAATATTTGATTGCGACGATATTGGGAAGTTCGGCGATGCGGGCGCAGGTTTCGGGTTCCATGACATAGCCGCTGTCAGGGTGGCTCCACATGGCAATGCCGATATCAAGCCGGTCACAGAGGTATTTATAGTAATTATAGAGCACCTCATCTCGGTCATGGCAAAAGCTGAGTACCGGGGCGTGGACGACAATATAGCCTGCGCCGCAATTCTGCGCATGGAGCGCGAGCTCAAGCACAGTGTTTACGTTTTGATCCGAGACCGACATGATCGTACCCGCTTTGCCCGCACATTCATCGACCGCAATGTCAAAGTTCCGTTTGCGCTCTTCCAGCGTCATCGAGAAAAATTCACCCTGTTTGCCCGCTATAAACAGTCCCTGAATCTCCAGATCATCAATCCAATGGCGAATGTTGGACCGCAGTCCTTTTTCGTTGAACGATCCGTCGCTGTGAAATGGGTTGAGCGCAGCAGCCCAAATGCCGCGCATGTTTTCACGGGCGTAGTCTTTTGCATCGGATTTGGAGTACTTCATGGAGTTCCTTTCGGTCGTAGCATGCTCGGCTGGTGGTGGTCGCACTGAAAGCAGTCTCGCTGCACATAAACATGACAAAGAGCGTCGAGAAAAATACAAAGTTCGTAAGTGGGTATAACACAATTCGATACCCAACTGATCTGTAGGCAACTAAACAGGCGAGAGACCAAAAACAGTGAGGGTGCGATGAAAACCGCAATCATAGGTAAGGGCGCAATCTCGGCGTTTGTGCGTGATGAAGTCACGAAAAGAGGGATCGAAGTTGCGGCAATCATTGTGCACCCGGGCAAAGAAGGCAATGACCCAGCCGGCCTGACCCATATTTCATCCGTCGCTGATCTGCCGCCGGATGTAGATCTGGTCGTTGATTGCGCGGGTCATGAGGGGTTGCAGTCACACGGGGTTGCTGCCCTTGAAGCGGGTTTTGATTTGTTGACTGTGTCAATTGGTGCCTTGGCGGACTCAGGGCTGATGGACAGGTTGAATGCTGCCGCCTTGAAGGGCGGTGCAAAGCTACATTTGGCGAGTGGCGCAATTGGGGCGCTTGATGCTTTGCGCGCGGCGCGCACCGGCAGGCTGGCCCATGTAAAGTATATCGGGCGCAAACCGCCGATGGGGTGGAAAGAGTCACCCGCCGAGGAAAAGCTTGATCTGGCAGGTCTCACCCAAGCAGAGACCCATTTTTTGGGGTCTGCGCGCGAAGCTGCGTTAGCATACCCCAAGAATACCAATGTCGCAGCGGCTGTCGCGTTAGCATCGCTAGGGTTCGATGAAACGACTGTCGAATTGATAGCGGACCCTTCTGTAACAGCGAATATTCACCAGATCGAAGCCTCTGGAGATTTTGGTGAAATGACGTTTACCGTGGCGGGCACCAGTCTTCCTGACAACCCCCGCAGCTCAGCCCTTGCCGCGATGAGTGTTGTCGCGGCTATACTTGAGCAGCAATTAGCGATACGGTTTTAGGAGGTTATTTTGGCGGCCAAACACAGCAGAATTGTCGAACGGGCGTTGACGAGACTAAAGCTCAAACAGCTCAGGCTTTTGGTAACCGTTGGCAAGAATGGTAATATTCAGGCTGCTGCGCGGGAATTGAACGTATCGCAGCCCGCCGCCACCAAGATGATCCAGGACCTGGAGCTCGATTTTGAGGTGCAACTGTTTGATCGCACCAACCGTGGCGTTATCCCAACTGTCTATGGCGAAGCACTGATACGCCATGGAAAGCTGATTTTTGCGCAGGTTTCAAATGCGGCGCAAGAACTGGATGATTTGACCGAAGGGACCAGCGGTAGGGTTGTTGTTGGCACGCTTCTAGCCGGGTCGTCGCATTTGTTGCCCAAAGCGATTGAAAAGGTTCTGGAACAACGGCCAAATGTGACGATCAAAGTCATTGAAGGGACGAATGAGGTTCTTATGCCTAGGCTCAGGTCGGGCGAAATTGACCTTATTGTCGGGCGATTGCCGACGCATCGTCACCGCATGGAACTGATGCAAATTCCGTTGTTTCAGGAGAAAATACAGTTAGTTGCAGGGAAGAACCACCCTTTGGCCAACAAGAATGGCATCACGTTCGACGACCTGAAAGGGTTCGGTTGGATTCTGCCTCCGAACGAGACATCACTGCGCAGGCAACTGGATCAGTATTTTATCGACAACCAGCAATACCACCCACCTGTAGCAATTGAATCCGTATCTTACCTGACCAACCGCGCTCTTCTGGCCGGAAGTGGTCAGTTGATCAGTTTGATGCCATCTCACCTTGTGGCACAGGACGTTTCGCTTGGATTGCTGGAAGCACTGGATATTGTGTTGCCTTTCGGAACCGGCCCGGTCGGCGTTTCGTTCCGTGGCAAAGACCGCCTGTCGCCAGCGGGTCTTGCTGTATTACAGGCGCTCTCTGATGTTGCAGAGGCGATGTGACCTTAGATCAGCGCCGCTGACAGGGATGGAAAATAGCTGAGCAAGATCAACACAACTGCCACGGCTAACAAAAACGGCCAAAGCATTGTTGGAACAGCTTCCAGCGACCATGGGTGTCGTCGGCACCGGCTATGGTATGGCCGTGTCGGTGCGCAGGATGCGTCCGGCATGTTCGATATCATTGGCAAGGTAGGGAGCATAAAACGCACCTAGGTCGGGTGCGCGATTGGATGCTTCATCAGCTAAAGATACTGTTGTCGATGTTAAAGCGATCAAAGTAGCAGCAGCGCTTGCGGCCGGTTTGAGGTAAGTTTTCATTTTGAACTCCCTGTTCTGTATTGTTTTTAGTCTGTCAAATTTTCACCCAACCCTCGGGTGGTTCTTTCCCGGGATGGATGGTTTTGCAATTCGGGCAGGTCCGATCTTCTTCGGATGCATAAAACTTTTGGTAGACCGGAGGCAGGTCGTCGACGATTGACGTCAACTGCATCTCAGCGCGGTGAACAAGCGTACCGCATTCGAAGCAATACCATTCAATAGCATCGAGGTCGCCCAGCTGGCGTTTGGGCTCAATTACCAGCCCGATGGACCCTTCCTGCGGGCGCTGCGGCGAATGACGCACGTGCGGGGGCAGCAGAAAAATTTCGCCTTCGCGGATTGGTAAATCATAAAATTCTTCTCCGTCATAGATCTTGAGAATCATGTCGCCTTTGAGCTGATAGAAAAATTCTTCTACCGGATCGTCGTGATAATCGGTCCGTTTGTTGGGGCCACCAACGATCGTAACCATAAGATCCGCATCTTCCCAAATCTGCTGGTTTCCAACCGGCGGCTTTAGCAGGTGTTTGTGTTCGTCGATCCATTTCTGGAAATTAAACGCGCTGAGTCTGGTCATAATTCCTCACTTTCCAATTTCTGACATTGTTGGGAGCAGGTTGGTATAACTGCAAATGACATGAACGAAATCAGATATCTAATTTAGTTATGCCAAGAAACGGGACTGACGTGTCCGTTTTACCGTTTGTGCCCATCCCCAATATTCCTCCGGCAGTCCAAGTGCCGCTTATCAACTGATCTCCATTTTGTGCGATACGTTCTTCACCACCGTGTAGTGGAGGAGCCCTTCCTCACCGCCCTCGCGTCCATAGCCGCTGGATTTGACCCCACCAAACGGTGTTTCGGGAAGCGACGCTTCGAGTGTATTGATGGACAGGTTTCCGGTTTCGACGTTCTCAACCATCTGTTCTACATTCGCTGCTGAGTGAGTGAATCCATAGGCGGCCAACCCGAAGGGGAGCCTATTGGCTTGTCTAATACCGGCTTCGAGCGAGGCCACCGGGTTTATGATTGCAATTGGGCCAAAGGGCTCTTCCCCGATAATCAGGGCGTTGTCCGGTACATTTACAAGAACTGTTGGCTCAAAGAAATAACCTTTGCTGCCAATCCTATGGCCCCCACATCGCAATTCTGCTCCTTTGGAAACAGCATCCTCAACAAGAACTGTCATGGCTTCAAGCCGCCGGTCGTTGGCGACGGGCCCCATTTCAGTGCCCTTCGCAAGCCCATCACCCACGATGGTACTATTCGCCTTCTCGACAAAGCCCCGAGTGAAGGTTTCAAAACCGTCCTGCGGAACATAAAAGCGCGTAGGCGACGTACAGACCTGCCCGGCATTGCGGTACTTACGGCTTGCGCAGATCGGGGCTACTTCGGCAAAATCGACATCGTCACACACGATCACGGGGGCATGACCGCCCAATTCCATCAGAACCGGGGTCATATTTTCCGATGCCAGATTGGTCAGATGCCTGCCGACTGCCGTTGATCCAGTAAAGGCGACAAGGCGAATTTCTTCTTTTGGAATGAGATAGCTGGATATCTCAGAGGGGATGCCAAACACGAGGTTCAGCACACCATCAGGTAACCCTGCATCCTGAAATGCGCGCGCGATGTGGATCGCACCGGCGGGTGTTTCCTCAGCCGCTTTCAGAATGATCGAACAGCCCGAGGCCAACGCCCCCGCGATCTTGCGCGCTGGCTGGCTCATTGGAAAATTCCATGGCGCGAAGGCCGCGACCGCGCCAATAGGTTGTCGTAAGACAGTGTGACGGATGCCCTGAGCCCCGGGAATGGCGCGACCATAGAGGCGCTGACACTCTCCCGCATCCCATTCAAAGAATTCACTTCCCCGAATGACCTCAAGCTGACCCTGTTGTAACGGCTTGCCGTGTTCCAGCGTGATTGCATAGCCGATGTCGGCCATGCGTTCGCGCATCAGTCTGGCTGCACGCATGATTATGTCGCTTCTCTCACGTGGCGCAGTCTTGCTCCAGATCCGAAAGCCCGCACTAGCAGCCTCCAGGGCATCGTCCAGATCTGATTGACGAGCAATCGGCAGTGCGCCAATCACATCCTCAGTTGCTGGATTAACCACGGCCAGAGTGTCTGCGGCCTTACGCCATTTACCGCCAATAAAAAGTTCGAGGTCGGGGTATTCGGGCATATGTCTATCTCTGCTCATTGCTTTATCTGAAAAGCTCTAATTGGTGAGGTGACATTCCATCAATGGATAAGAAGGAATTTTGCTATAGCTTTACGCTATATCAGATGCCATTTTGCTCTGGAGGTATATTGAGGGGCTGACCAATGGCGTACTGCAACGGATTAACCTTCAATCGGACCGCTATGTTCGCATCATACGAAGCTTCCATTGCCTCTAGGATTTTTTCGCAGCGCTCAATCTGAGTGGTCTTCATGGCCTGAATCGCGCGCCGGAACAAATTCACTTCGATTAGGATACGAAGATCGAAAATCTCGCCGATTTCATCGAGTGAATGCTTTGTAACTGTGGCACCCTGATTGTTGCTCAGCTGCACTAACCCCTCGGCGTCGAGCCGTTTTAGGGCTTCGCGCACAAGCATACGCGAGACGTCATATTCCTCGGCCAGGGCTTCTTGACGGATGGTGAAGCCCTCCGGTAAGTCACCGTCCAAAATGCGTTCGCGAATATCCCCAGCAATGACATCTGGAAGACTCTGACGGGTAATCGCTCTTTTGCTGGCCACTCTGGATATGTCATGTTGCTTCGCATTTTGCGATACAACTATCAATTCCGGGCTGTTTTTCCAACAAAGTATCATCGGCGTTCAGTGCTAGAAAAGGCTGTACGGAACCACGTAAATTTGTATCCAGTATCCAGAATGTTAGCCGCTAGCAGAAAATTCAAATAGTGCCAAAAACCGTCAAGATCGCTTTGGATAATGTAGCGGCGCTCGCTTATGATGTTCTAGTCGGCGCGGGCAGGAATTTCGCAGCCTTCAAGGCTCGCACGAAACTCCTGCTTGCCTTCATAAAGTTGCATCTGCCCGTCGCGCTGCATCAGCGGCTCGCCATCGACGTCTTTGATCTGGCGTTCCGGTGCATCTTTGGACAGTGCATTGAGCTTTGCCGGTGTTGTCATGTTAACTAACGCTTTACGAAAAGCCATTTTTTGGATTCTCTTATGCAGCCATTACGGCAACGTTCCAGGCTTTGAAGGCCTCCAGTCGGTGGTATCGGATTGTTAGGGCGGAGCGACGGCGGACTGGGACGGCAAACCAGTTTCTAATGGCGGAATGGATCGAGATTAACGCTGCAAGCTGCCCGGCGACCGGTAGCCTTGCATCGCTCTTTCTCGCTTTCGAAACGGTAAATGGCTGTTGTCTGCTCGATTGTTTAACCCTTTGTGAGATATGTGCTCGACGCCCGGAGCAATCGCTCGCTTGGCTGCGCCGCAGGATCGCAATTTGTCAGTGATGATCCGTTTGGGAACCGAGCCATATTGTTTCATCAAACGCCGCCGAAGTCGTTTGGCGGCCTGAGTATTGCCTTTGCTTTGCAGAATTTCATCAAGCACCAAGCCGTCCTGCTCAACTGCGCGCCAGAGCCAGTATTTGCGCCCGCGAATTTTCACGACCACTTCGTCCAAATGCCAAATATTGCACGGCCGAGGTTCCCGACGCCGAAGCCCCCGCGCAATACTTGGCCTAAACTTCGTAACCCACCTTCTGATCGGTTCATATGAGACGTGAACGCCACGCTGCAAAAACATCTCCTCTACCTCGCGAAGGCTCAGATTAAACCGGCAATACAGCCACACCGCGTGGGTGATGATTGCTGGCGGAAACCAGCGACGTTTATAGCTGATGGAAAGCGTGTTCATTACGACGCCCCACTGGCTAACCGCGAAATCGGCAACTCCAGAGAGTTTATGTGACAACACCCAACGAAACTATGTTCCGACCTCTCTCATGCCCGTGCTGTAAATCCGTGATTGGGCCGAGGACTACAACACAAACAGACCCCATTCAGCACTTGGCTATGAAACGCCACGGGCGTTTGCCGAGCGCCTGAAAACCGCACCTGACAGCAGCACTACGCCGCTTGAAAGCTTCGTGCAGCAGCCAGTTGCTCAACCCGCGCCGAAAGGCGTAACAATGCGAAAGGCT
>PIVL01000544.1 GCA_003354145.1 Paracoccaceae bacterium | reverse complement strand
CCTCCATCCGCGCGACTCCATAGTTCTTGGCGAGGATAACTTCACAAAACTGCAGCAAATCGGAGACATCAAGCCAATCAGAACCTTTACCGGTTTCCACTTGTCTCAAAAGCGCATCAAATTTGGTTTCCATGATCATTCCATTGGCTCTATTATTTCATCCGGATTGTTTTCTGGGTGGCGAAGAGGAAGGTTTCGGTTGCTTGCTGCAACTATTTTTCCATCCTCATTTATTTTGACCCAATGTCGATCACCCGTCTAGTTCAGACATATCCACGCCGAAGTCGTCTACAAGCGCCTGAACTTCTTCAGGAACGAGCACACCGGGGTGACGCTTGTTGGCTACATACACACCCTCCAACGCGAGTTCCCACTCCCCAACGTAGAAGAATTGCTTGTCACCAGCCATGTCAACGCCGGCTCGTTCTAGGGAGTCCAGTTGCTTTTTAAGAAGATCAGTCATTTCTTTATCGTTCATAGGTCACCTCGGATTTATCACGACACCCTCGCCTGTTAGCGGGTACGCAGTTCGTATCTCTCCATTTGGTTTCACGATAGTAGCTAACACTACACCATCAACTTCACCAATAATTACAAGCTCTCCACTCCTGTGAGCTGGGCGGTCAACAACCCCGGTCCCAACAACTTCTCTTATCGCTTCTAGGATATCATCATCTGACCAATCTGCAGGAAACTCCATCTTGGAGAGGTACATTTCGGTTGGTGACGGCTATGACTTTCCCAGCAGAGTCTAGCACGATCCAGTGACCGTCTTGCCCAATCAACAAGGTCATTTCTTCTCCTTTGTATCGGCAGAAATCCAGTCGGAGCCGATGCCATGCTGAGCCTGTTCGAAGAGTTTTTCAAATCGTTTGATTATGGTCGCTCGAGAGGTCAGGTGGTCTCATCGGAATCAATCTCAATACGCTCGGCCCAAACCCTGAATTCGTATGTGCCGCCATCATTTAAGGTCTGATCAACAATCTCTTTCACATGCGCCCTTGATCGTTCCGGGTCCATAAAGATGGCCCGGGATTCCTCGTACTTCATGTCGACAAAGATATCATACTCCAGGCGCCGCCCCGCTCGGTTACCTTCAGTCTTAGTAACTTCCATCCGTGTGATGCTGCATCCTGCATCAGCAAGGTAGTCATTGAATGCGATAAGTTTTTCTGTTGGCAATACGACACTTTTTGCAGCGAATGCACCGAACAAAACTCTCTCCAATAGATCCTGCATTTCCTGTTTCATGATCACTCCAATGGTCGGATGATTTCTTGCAAATCATTCTGCCTGTCCCGCAGCGGGATATTTCTGTTGCTGACAGCTATGATATCGTCGTCAGGATTCAAAATCACCCAATGGCCATCTTGACCAGTGAGCAATGTCATTTCCTGCCCCTTGTACGGACCAAATCCTCGAATAACCCCGCTTAGTTCCGGATTTGGGCGTGCGATGATACCATCGATCTCCTCGGGGGTATCCGGGTGCTTTGGCAGCACGGGGTAGCCGCCACTCATGATCCCTTCCTGAACAAGCGCGTATGCCGTGGCGGCAAGGCGACCCTCAACCGTTGCCAGATTCAGGCCCAACCGTGACCCAGCGGCCTCCATCATCTGGACGCCGTATCCTCGTTGAAGAACAAAGCCGCAGAAGCGCAGAAGCTCATTGGCAGAAACCCAGTCCGACCCGCTGCCATGCTGGGCCTGCGCGAAGAGTTTTCAGATCGTTTGTTTATGGTGACTGTAGTGGCTCGCCAATCCAGACTTTGTAAAGAAAGACCGCACCGTCCTCTTTAGCCCATTTCACTTT
>PIVL01000242.1 GCA_003354145.1 Paracoccaceae bacterium | reverse complement strand
CCCAGATGTGCATAGGCCTCTGGGTTTGCCAGCACATCGATCACCTGATCCGCCAGCGCTTCGTGATCAAAGAAATCCACCAGCAGGCCGGTTTCACCATGACTGACCGCTTCCCGGACCGGCGCCACATCCGAGGTGACAATCGTGGCCTGCATCGCCATTGATTCCAGCAGCGACCAGGACATTACAAACGGCATCGTCAAAGCAATGTGGCATCGGCTTAGCTGAACGATGTTACAGAAACTGCCGTAGGGCACCTGACCGATGAAATGCACCCGATTCCAGTCGACGCTATCGCCCAATTGCTCGGTCAGTTCAGCCCGCAATCCTTCGGGGTGATCGCTCTCGCGGCCATAAGATACGTCATCGCCGCCCACGACAATCACCCGCGCATTGGGCCGTGCTGTCAGAATGCGGGGCAGCGCCTTCATGAAGACATGGAACCCACGCGCATATTCCAGGTTCCGCGCCATGTAGGTGAACACCTCGTCTTTGCGTGTCAGCGGCTTCTCGAGCCTGCCCAGTGTCACAGACGCATTCGGACTCGGGTGCAGCAGATCAGTGCGGATCCCATCATGGCAAGTGTAGAATCTGTTGTGAAAAATATCTGGAAAAGTATTCGTTTGCCACTGGGTCGGGCAATGACCAAGGTCAACATTATGCAGGCTGGTATACGGTATCACATTGCGGGCCTCGAGCGTGAACGGCTTTTCCTTTGCCACTGGCAGACTGGGATCAAAGCCGACAATGCCGCCCTTGAGCCTGTAGAACAGTTCAAAAAAACCCAAAATCGGCACATCCGGCCAGACCTGTTTGAGAAACAACAGCTCGCCCCAGCCGGTATGACCCATCACCAGATCAGGTATGAACCCCTCGTCCCTCTCCAGCGCCTGCGCTGCCAGCGCCACACCATATCCAGTACCGGTTGCTTGTTCCCAGGTCTTTGACAACCCATAGGCCTGCTTGCGGGGCGTATGATGCGGTTCATAAAGCCGCGTCTTCACGCCGCTCACCTTGGGCGCGTTCTTGCGTTGGGTCAGAAATACCAGTTCATGGTCCCCCTGCGCCGCCAGCCAGTCCAGCAATTCGCGATATTGTCCCGGCATATTCTGATGCACAAAGAGGATCTTCATCTCAATAATCCCTCTGTATTAGGTATAATGGCCTTATTAGAGCCTGTTTTGTTTGAATGTAGTATCCTATACCCAGCACGCACGACCCTTTCCCAATATTCCATGACGGTCCTTTCCGATCGAGCTAACAGCAGGGCGTGATGGGTTTCAAGCCCGGTCCGCCTACAAAATCCGAAGACAAGAATCTTGATTTGCCGTTGTGCATAGCCACTGCTAAGACAGGCAACACCAGACGATGTCCGCCATCCGGAGACCTTCCCTGACCCATACACAGATCCTGTTGGCTTTATACAACGGCACGCCCTATCTGAATGAACAGCTCGGCAGTATTGCCGCGCAAAGCCACACAGACTGGTGCCTGCTTGTCAGCGACGATGCCTCGGCCGACGCGGGCCCCGCAATGGTGCGCGATTTCGCAACGCAACATGCCGCAGGTCTGGTGCGCATGATTGACGGGCCGACTGCAGGAGCCGCAAACAATTTCATGCATCTTTTGCAGCAGTCAGACCCGCAGGCCGGCCATCTTGCCCTATGTGATCAGGATGATGTCTGGTTGCCACACAAGCTCGACCGCGCCATTACCGCTTTGGCAAAGACACCCTCTGATCAGCCGGCCCTTTATTGCTGCCGCACTCTGGTCTGCGACGCGGCACTTGGGTCGCAACAGCTGTCACGCGTGCCCGGGCGCGCTCTGACCTTTCGCAACGCACTGGTCCAGAACGTGGTCGCGGGCAATACCATCGTACTAAATCGCGCCGCGGCAGGGCTGGCGCGGACAGCCGCGGCAAAGGCCAGTGAAATCGCCGTGCATGACTGGTGGATTTACCAAATCGTTACCGGCGTCGGTGGCACTGTGATCTTTGATGACGAACCGGGCCTGTTGTACCGTCAGCATGGCAGCAACGAGATCGGCGCACATCATGGAGCGCAAGCAAGCATTTCACGCCTCACTCAGGTGCTCAGAGGTCGCTTCCGGCGCTGGAATGATTTGAATGTTGCAGCCCTGTCGCTGATTGCGCCACAGTTCACGCCCGAACACCGTCAAGTCCTTGAGGATTTTGCCCGTGACCGTCGCGGCCCCCTGTCGCGCCGCCTGCGCGCCCTCAGGCGGTCCGGGGTTTATCGGCAAAGCAGACTGGGCGATGCAGCGCTTTGGCTGAGCGCATTGACGGGACGGCTTTGAGCGGAATTAGACTCTAATTCAGCAATCGAGACAGATAGCGCCCATAATCATTCTTGGCGAACTTCTCGGCCAAGACGGCCAGTTGCTCAGGGCTGATCCAACCATTGGCAAAAGCGATCTCTTCCAGGCAGCCGGTTTGCAGGCCCTGCCGCTTCTCCAATGTACGTACGAAATTGCTGGCGTCCAGCAGGCTGGTATGGGTTCCGGTATCAAGCCAGGCATAGCCACGCCCCATCAGCTCGACGCTCAGATTCCCGTCACGCAGATAGAGGTCCAGCAGGCTGGTAATTTCCAACTCGCCACGCGCTGACGGCGTAACCTGCCGCGCGCGTTCCGGTGCAGTCCCGTCAAGAAAGTAAAGCCCCGTCACCGCATAATTGGACGGCGGGTTGACAGGTTTTTCGATGATCGACACGACCTTGTCCTGCGCATCAAAATCAACCACACCGTAGCGCTCTGGGTCAGCCACCCGATAACCAAAGACAGTGCCACCTGTATTATTCGAGTCGGCCAATGCCAGTTGCTCGGACAGACCATGACCAAAAAAGATATTGTCACCCAAAACCATGGCCGAAGGCGCACCTGCGAGAAACTCTTCGGCCAACAGGTAGGCCTGCGTCAGACCATCAGGTGAGGGTTGTATGATATAGGTAAACGACAGACCCCATTGTGATCCATCGCCCAAAAGCCGTTTGAACTGGTCCTGGTCCTGTGCTGTGGTGATTAATGCGATTTCGCGGATACCCGTCAACATCAGCACTGACAGCGGATAATAGATCATCGGTTTGTCGTAGATCGGCAAAAGCTGTTTCGACAGCCCCATGGTGATCGGATAAAGTCGGGTGCCCGACCCGCCTGCCAAGATAATCCCTTTGCGCTTGGTCATGTCATTTCCTTCTGAATATCCCTGACGACATCGACAAGGCTGCGCTGCCAATCTGGCCGTAAAATGCCAAAAACAGACTCTATTTTGGCACAGTCGAGCCTTGAGTTTCTTGGCCTGAGGGCTGGTGTGGGGTAATCCGCTGTCGCAATTCCAACCACATCGACGTCCGTCGCTGCCGCCGCAAATGTTTCGCGCGCGAAACATTTCCAGCTGGCGTCTGGCTCCCCCGAAAAATGATAGGTGCCCGCCTGCCCTTCGCCTGCGTGAAATGCGGCAGCCATCTTCCAAAGCGCATCCGCGATATCCGCAGCGGCCGTTGGACCACCAATCTGGTCCTCAACCACACGCAGTTGGTCATGGGTTTGCGACAGCCGCAGCATTGTCCTGACGAAATTGTTGCCATGGGCGGAAAAGACCCACGACGTGCGCAGGATCGCATATTGCCCGCCTGCTGCTGCGACCCCAGTTTCTCCAGCCAGTTTGCTGCGCCCATACGCATTCAGAGGAGCAACAGCGTCATCAGCCCTCCAAGGCCGGTTTCCAGAACCGTCAAAAACATAGTCGGTCGAAACATGCAGAAATGGCACCCCTTGCGCCGCGGCAGCGCGGGCCATTGCCGCAGGTGCCGCGCCGTTGATCAGAGTCGCAAGGTCTTCTTCGGTCTCGGCGCGATCCACCGCAGTATAGGCTGCCGCGTTAATCACCACATCACAGGGATGGGCAACAATGGCGTCGGCACAACTGGCGGGATCTGTCAGGTCTGCCGCATCCCGCGCCAGCGCCGTCATCGTTACCCCATCCGGGCAACGTCTGCGCAGTTCGCCTGCGACCTGTCCGGTGGCACCAAAAACCAGCGCCCTCATGGCAACTGACCCAAGCGATCGCCAACCCCGTCACGCGCTTGCAGCGCCTGCCACCAATCGCGGTTCTCAAGATACCAGTCCACGGTCCGTTCAAGACCTTCCTCAAGCGTCACCGACGGCCGCCAACCCAATTCGTTACGGATACGGGATGGATCAATCGCATAGCGCTGATCATGCCCCGGGCGGTCGGTGACAAAGCTGATCTGTTCCGCATAAGGGCGCGCCGCCGGACATCGGACATCAAGAATGGCGCAGAGACGTCGCACCAAATCTATATTGCTGATCTCGTTCTCGCCGCCGATATTGTAAGAGCGGCCAATCGCTCCATCCGCTAATACGGTCAGCAAAGCATCGGCGTGGTCCTCGACATAAAGCCAGTCGCGTACATTTGTACCGGAACCGTAAACCGGGATGGCATCACCTGCCAGCGCCCGCAGAATAACCACCGGGATCAGCTTTTCAGGAAAATGATAAGGACCATAATTATTCGAGCAATTGCTCATGACAACCGGCAGGCCATAGGTTTCCTGCCAGGCGCGCACCAGATGGTCGCTGGCCGCCTTAGAGGCCGAATAGGGAGAGTTGGGGGCATAAGCCGTATCTTCGGTAAAAAACCCCGCCTCACCCAATGAGCCAAAGACTTCGTCGGTTGATATATGATGAAAGCGAAAAGCTTTCGGCTGGCCTTGTGCACTCCAGAACCGGCGTGCGGCTTCCAGCATATTGTAGGTGCCGGTAATGTTGGTGTCGATGAAATCTCCGGGTCCGTCGATAGAGCGATCAACATGGGATTCCGCCGCCAAATGCATCACCGCATCTGGGCAATGACGATCAAACACCTGATCCAATGCGGCCCGGTCACGGATATCAACCTGCTCAAAGTAATAGCGCGGATCATTCGCCACGGACGCCACATTATCAAGACAGGCCGCATAGGTCAGCGCGTCCAGATTTATCACGTTATGACCTGCGGCGATGGCCTGGCGCACCACGGCTGATCCGATAAAGCCAGCCCCGCCCGTCACCAGCAGCTTCACGTCGCTGCCTCATAGACAAAAGGCGAGGGAAGGTCGGCCAGACGCGGCGCGGCGGCATCCTTATCGCTCAGGAGGACCGTCCTGGTATCGACACCCCAGTCAATGCCAATATCCGGGTCGTCAAATCGCACCGCACCATCGCAGTCCGGCGCATAATAGTCGGTACATTTATAAATAATCTCAGTATCTGGTTCGCGGGTGATGAAACCATGTAGAAAGCCCTCCGGAATCAGCATTTGTCGGCCATTGTCAAAGCTCAGTTCCACCCCCACCCAGCGACCCCATGTTGGGCTGCCCCGGCGGAAATCGACAGCAACATCAAAAAGCGCGCCGCGACCACAGCGCACCAACTTGGTCTGAGCATGAGGAGGGGCCTGAAAGTGCAACCCGCGCACGGTGCTGGCCTGCACGGAAAACGAATGGTTATCCTGAATAAAACGGTGATGAATGCCGTGATCTGCCAACGTTCTGTCGTTCCAGCTTTCGCTGAAGAACCCACGCGCATCCCCAAACCGGGCAGGGGTCAGGATCACAACCCCGGGCAGGGCGGTCTCTTCGATCTTCATTGCTGTGCCTATCCGTGATCTGCTCTGACGCCCGATGAGTTAGCAAATCCGATTACAAAAGTCCATGCGAGTCGCGCGACCTAGACCCACAGACCAAACACTGTCAGCATCACCTCCAGCGTGTCTTCTGCAGCGCTTTCATGCAGGCGGATCTCCCAGTCGTCTGTATCAGTCCAGACCGTCAGGTTTGCCATGGCCTGGCGCCGCAGACTACTGCCCGTCCCTGACGCCTCACTGGCTTTCGCTCCAATGAACCCTCCCCCCAACACCGTCGTGATCACATCGGGGTAGCTAAAGATTTGCGACACGACGCTGTCGATGTCTACGGTCACAGTCCGGCTCATCATGATAGTGCCATCCGCCCATTTCACCACATTACCCGCTGCAGTGGTGTTGCGTTCGATAATCGCCCCTGTGGGCAGCCCCGCCGCCTGCGCAACTGTACCTACAATTTCGCTGCGTGACACACCGTGTTCGGCCAGCATCAGCCGTCCCGGAGTGGTATCATCCGCATCCTGCTGTACAGCTGCACCCGACACAGCAGCAGTGGCCGGATCAAACCGCAACGCAGTTACCCAGTTGGCTCCATCGGCGCTGACCTTGACCGAAAAGGCATCTTCACCAGCCAATCCCATCTCAGCGCGGCCGCCATAACTGGTCTGGAACAACAGGCTGGCGGTGTCGCCCGCGCCGTCTTTGTTGATCTTCAGCCGGTGATCTGCCCCATCATGGGTAAAAAGAGATCCCGCGGCCGCGACCGCCAGTCGGGTTTGGCTATCTGCTGTGGCATTGATGCCCAGCATCGCGGAATCAGGCGCGGATAAAACCACCCAGTCGGCCCCGTCATAGGCAGCAAACCCTGCGGTGTTTCGCAGATACACCACCCAACCCGGGGCAGGGGGGTAAAATAGCCAGCCGCTCTCGGTATAGACCGCCACCTCTGTATCGTGGTTTGCCCAGACACCGGTGGCTGCCTGCCCCACCAGATATCTATCTCCGACTAGCGGTGTTTCCGGTGGAGTAGTCACGCTGAGCTCATCCACCGACAGCTGTACCACGGCATCAAGCTGCTGCAGCGCCTCGTTGTGGGTGACATGCTTTTGCGCCTGTGACGGTTGCAGATAGGGCAGGCCAAGCAGGTGCGAGGTATCAGTCATGTCGGGGCTCCGTTCGCTGAAAGTCAAATCAGGCGACAGTAACGGTGCACGGCATGGAATTAGCCTTAACGTGGCGTTCGGTGGTCCGCTCTGGTCATCACTTTGCGCACCCAGCCCAGAAACGCCTTGTCCGGGGCACGCAGCCGGGGCCTGCCACTGGTCGCCCAATGGCGTTTCCAGTCCGCCTCGAGCGCATAAACGTCATGACCCGGGGCAAGGGCGCGCGCCTCTTCCAGCGCCTCAGGTGACAGGGTCGGCTGATCCGGACCCTCTATCACTACCCGGCGCGGCGTGACCCGCAAGATATCACCTGGCATTTCTTCCAAGTGATACTCAGGCAGATGATCCCGCTCGATCATCTGGCGCAGCATTGCCCGGAACACCCGGCGCGGGCTGGTGGACCCGGATTTCTTAAGCAGCGTATCGACCGAAATGCGCCATTCACGCTGGCGACCGCAATGTTTGCGCGCCAGTTCGTAAACCCGCCGTTCCAGCGGGCGGCGCAATTGGAAATAGTCCCGACTCAGCGTCAGCACTGCACCGGTCTGCACTGCGCGGAACAGCCAGTCCGACAAGGTCACCGTCACATGCGCCATACGGCCACCGCGCGCCCGGCGCACGATCTCCCAGCTTTC
>PIVL01000543.1 GCA_003354145.1 Paracoccaceae bacterium | reverse complement strand
AAAAGTTTCACACATTCACGTTCTGGTCTTGTTCTGTTCCCGGCGATTCTGAGCCTTCTTCGAAAGCTGCTTTTGGTTGGCTTGCTGCCTATACTTTTTGACCATTTCGAGCGTCTTGTGTCCTGTTACAGATTGTATCTCGCTATCGCTGCAACCTGCCTCGGCCAGTTCTTTGGCGGCGTTGTAGCGCCAGCCATGCGGAACGAACTTTTCCGCGTTGATTTGCTCCCTAACCGACATCACTAATTTTTGCGCGTGACGCTTGCTGATTGGCTGCGTCAAGTTCTTGGCCAGGATGTGTTTGCCTGAGCGGGGCAGTGCCGCGAGATATTGTTGCAGGCGGTCAGGGCAATATATCCATAATTCCGCGCCGGTCTTTTCCTGCGTGACTTGCATGAACCCTTCTTCAAACTGATTCCACCGCATATTCACAACATCGCCAATGCGCTGCCCTGTGGGGCCCGTCAGTATCCGCGATAATCCTTAGCGCAAACGGAAAAGTCAAAGGTGGATAGCAGGGTGGATCGATATCTCAATATCCACTCTAAACTGCTGAAAAAATATAGTAATTTTAAGTTGACTGGTGCGGTCGAGAAGACTCGAACTTCCACGGGTGTTACCCCACAGCGACCTCAACGCTGCGCGTCTACCATTCCGCCACGACCGCACGTCAAGACTTGGTGAAGCTGGGCTATAGACGAGGGCGGACAAGTTGTGAAGAGCAAAAGCGCGCGCAATAGACTTCCTCTTGTATTCACATACATCGCATGTATCTGCTAGATGCACGCCAAAGGCGGCACAACCCATTTGCACGAGGCCCGATATGCCCGATAATTCCATGCTTGCACTTGTTCAAATTGACATAGTGTCCGATGTTGTATGCCCGTGGTGTATTGTTGGCTATTTGCAGTTACAGCAGGCTCTGGAGCAGACCGGCCTGACCGCCACACCACGCTGGCATCCATTTGAGCTGAACCCGGATATGCCGCCCGAAGGTGAAAACCTGCGCGATCATATCATGCGCAAATACGGCAGCACACCTGAGCAAAGTCAGGCAGCACGTGATAATCTGACGGTTTTGGGGGCTGATCTGGGATTTGAGTTCAATTTTTCTGACGACAGTCGCATGGTGAATACCTTTGCAGCGCATCAATTACTGGACTTGGCCGAGGGTCAGGATCGTCAACACGAGCTAAAACTGGCGCTGTTCAAGGCGTATTTCACCGATGGGCTGGATGTTTCGGATCACGATATTCTGGCTGATCTGGCGACCACGGTTGGGTTGAATGCAGAGGGCGCGCGCGCTGTTCTAACCTCGCGAGAACACGCAGCCACAACGCGCGAAAAACAGCAGTTCTGGACCAGTCGCGGCATTCAGGGGGTTCCGGCCATGGTCTTTGCCGGAAAATATCTGGTGACCGGGGCGCAGGGGGCTGAAAACTATGCCAACGTCCTGCAACGCTGCGTTCAGGACGCGGCCTGAACCCGTGGTCGAATGGATCACCACCGATGGGCTGACACCTTATACCGACGCCGTTGCATTTATGGAGCGGCGTGCCAATGCCATTGCTGCGGGCAATGCAGATGAATGTATCTGGCTGGTCGAGCATCCTGCCCTGTACACTGCTGGTACCAGCGCCAAAGCCGACGACTTGACAGATCCGGAACGCTTTGAAGTGCATGTCACCAAACGCGGCGGGCAGTATACGTATCACGGTCCCGGTCAGCGGGTTATTTATGTGATGCTGGACGTGGGCAAACGCGGGCATGACGTTCGCCTGTTCGTGCAACAACTCGAAGCCTGGGTGATCGCTGCCTTGGCCGAATTTAATATCACCGG
>PIVL01000241.1 GCA_003354145.1 Paracoccaceae bacterium | reverse complement strand
GTCGCCGCAGATGGGAACGCGGGCGCAGGCACGAGAGGGGTCACTAAGATAGCCACATCTGCAGGGGTTTGCGGCCGCAACCAGCATGAATTTGCATGGGTATTTAATATGGGCGTTAGCACGGGCGACCATGACCTCGCCCGCTTCAATCGGCTGGCGCAAAGTCTCCAGAACGCCTCGGGGGAATTCAGGAAATTCGTCCATGAACAGCACACCGTTATGGGCCAGACTGATTTCACCGGGTTTTGCCTGTCGCCCGCCGCCAATAATTGCTGCCGGAGATGCGGTGTGGTGTGGTTCGCGAAACGGGCGCGCGCGGCTGATACCACCTTCGTCCAGCAATCCGCACAGGGACTGGATCATCGACGTTTCCAGCGCTTCGGTGGGAGTCAGCAACGGTAAAATTCCGGGAATGCGCGCGGCAAGCATTGATTTACCAGATCCAGGAGAGCCGACCAACATAAGGTGGTGGCGACCAGCGGCGGCGATTTCCAGCGCCCGTTTCGCCCGTTCCTGACCTTTGACATCGCGAAAATCACGATCCGTCGGCGCGGTTTTGACTTCGCCGGGTTCCGCCGGGGAAATAGGGGACTGGCCAGCGAAATGACGCACCACATCAATAAGACTATCCGCCCCAATGACCTGTGCGCCCCCAACCCAAGCGGCCTCAGCTCCCGATGCGGAAGGGCAGAGCAAAATTCTTTCTTCTTCGGCAGCCGCCATGGCGGCTGGCAAAGCACCTAGAACCGGGACCAACGAGCCGTCCAATGACAATTCTCCCAAGGCGACCGTGCCTTCGGCTGCATCGGTTGGCACGATGTCCAATGCGGCGAGCAGCGCCAGTGCGATTGGTAAATCGAAATGGCTGCCTTCTTTTGGCAAATCGGCTGGTGACAAGTTGATGGTAATGCGCTTTGAGGGAAGTGCGATGGCCATAGAGCTTAGTGCGCTGCGTACCCGATCACGGGCTTCAGAAACGGCCTTGTCCGGCAGGCCAACCACTGCAAAGGCTGGCATGCCCGGAGTTATGGCACATTGCACCTCAACAAGTCGGGCTTCGACCCCTTGAAAAGCAACCGTATAGGCGCGCGATACCATTTTGGACCCTTGGTATGATTGACGAATGGTTAATCGCTAATCGGGCAGGGTTTAGGAATGGTTAACGCGGCCTTATTCAAAATCCGGCCAGGGAGTATTTGGCAAGCCCAATGCGTAAGGGTCTGGTTTGTAGGTGACGTCAAACGCGGCCTGTCGCCATTTCAGAACGGCCACATCGCTTAAGAGTGTCGAGCAATAGGCGCTTGCCGCGTCACTGACCGAAAGCCCATAGCCAACGATACGGGCCGCGATTGGGGTATAAAACACGTCAGCCAGCGTATATTCGCCAAACAGATAGGGCGTTTTACTGCCAGATACGTTGCGGGCGTGGTCCCACAGCGTTTCAATGCGGGCCAAATCGGATTGCACAGCTTTGGACGGTTGAAACCCGACATGGCAATACTGCAGTTGCATCGGACAGGCGTCGCGCAATGCGCCAAAACCCGCAGTCATTTCCGCACATAGCCAACGTGCAGTGGCGCGCGCCGCGGGGTCGGTTGGCCACAGATTGGCAGAGGGGTGACGCTCGGCCAGTGTTTCGGCAATTGCAAGGCTTTCACCAATCACAGTGCCGTCCGGCGTACGCAGAGCAGGGACAAGACGGGCAGGGGCCAATGGTGCCAAGTCGTCAGCCATAGTGCCAGAATAAAGGCCAACAAGATGGGTCTGGCAGGGGATGTCGAATTTTTCAAACATCAACCAACCACGCAGCGACCAGCTAGAGAACATGCGGTCACCGATAAATAAATCATATGTCATGTGAGATGTTTAGGGTTGAAATTAGTCGCGTGTAAAACGCTAATTTGTGGGTCAATCCATCACGCGAGGTGATTTATGCGCCCTGTGGACCAGCCATCGGTGCCAAGTGTCAATTCTGTGATCGACAGATTGTCGAGCCGATGCGAAAACGCTTGTTCTGCATTCAGCCCTTCGGCGCGCTGCACTTGGGTCAGGATTGCACCGAAATGCGCGACGATGATCAGATCCTGGCCGGTATGGGCCAAGATCAGGGCGTCAATGGCGCTGCTGACACGGGTGCAAACTTCGTTCCAGCTTTCTCCGTTGGGGGCGCGAACGTCGCCGGGATGCTCCCAATAGGCGCGGATTAGTTCAGGTGTTTCAGCTTCGATCTCGCGGAACTTGCGCAGTTCCCAGGCACCGAAATTGATTTCGCGCAGGTCGGGTTGATGGGGCAATCGGGTGCGGCTGCCCTGTATGGCATCGGCGGTGGCTGCTGCGCGGGACAGATCTGACGAGATGACGATACCGGTCTGCGGCAGATGCGCGGACAGACGGGCAAGGGCGGCGGTATCGCTTAGGTCGGCTGGAAGATTTGACCAGCCCACCATGGATTTGGCATGGGTCGGCCCGTGACGAACAAGATGCAGGCGGGTCATGGCAATTGTCCCTTAAGAGTATTGGGCAATCCAGCTGTGACCTGCACTACCAGATCGGCCTGCGCGGCAAGCGCAATGTTTAACCGCCCCTGCGCCTCACGAAATGCGCGTGCCTGTGAATTGTCGGGCACGATGCCCTGGCCGACTTCGTTTGAGACAATGATACATTGCGCGGCACAGGATTTGAGCGCGTCCAGAAGCGCGGATTGGGCGGTCATGATATCATTTTCTGCTATCATCTGATTTGAGAGCCAAAGCGTGGCACAATCGATCAAACAGATGTGTTCAGAGGTCAGTTCCGACAAAGCCGGACCAAGGTCTAGCGGCTCTTCGATCGTGACCCAGCCGGGGCCGCGCTGTTTGATGTGGCGCTTTATCTTGGCCTGCATCTCAGTATCCTGCACAGTTGAGGTGGCCAGATAGAAACGCGATTTTCCGATTTGACGCGAGAGCATTTCTGCAAATGCAGATTTTCCGGATGCCGCGCCGCCAAGGACCAGCGTCAGTTTTGGGTACATGATGTCATCCTTTGGCCTGCCTCTTTAACTGGGTAAACACGGTAACGTTTGAAAACAAGCGGGGCAGTTGTTTTAGATGATGGTTTGAGGTTAACCATCTGAAGGGGTGATGCCAACCCCTTGAAACCCGCTGTTCTGTGTTGCATGAGTGCATTTATGAAGAAGCTTAGTTTTTTAGTCAGCTTTGTGTTGGTCAGTTTTATGTTGGCAGGTGCGCCATTGCCGTCCTGGGCTGGGGAAACCGTCGAAATGATTGCCAGGGAAATGACCGACTATGACGTTGTTTTGCTTGGCGAGACGCATGACAACCCCGGTCACCACGATCATCAGCGGGCGCTTGTGGAGTCATTGCAACCGCGCGCAATTGTTTGGGAAATGTTGACGCAAGAGCAGGCGGGCAAGGTCACGGAAGCATTGATTGCCGATCCTGTTACGCTTGAACAAACGCTGGATTGGGCAAGTTCTGGATGGCCAGATTTCGACATGTATTATCCGATTTTCAGGGCTATGCCGGGGGCGAAGTCTTATGGTGGTCATCTGCCCCAAAGCGAAGCTCGGGCTGCATTCAAGACGGGCATTGAGGCAGCCTTTGGTGATGAGGCCAAGGCATATGGGTTGACGGAACTGTTGGCAGAAGATGAACAAGTCGTACGGGAAGCTTCACAAATGCGGGCCCATTGCGATGCCTTGCCAGAGGAAATGTTGCCAGATATGGTCGATATCCAACGGCTGCGGGACGCGATTTTGGCACGCGCCGTAATCAAAGCACATGCCGAGACTGGCGGCCCGGTGGCGGTCATCACCGGAACGGGCCATGCACGCAAGGATTGGGGTGTCCCGGTCTATTTGGCGCGCGTGGCACCCGAATTGAAGGTGTTTGCCCTTGGTCAGTCCGAAGAAGGGCACACCGTCGGCGAATTTGATCGGGTTCTGGACAGCCCTAAGGTGGATCGCGATGATCCGTGTGCCGCATTCAAAGACAAAAGCTGACGCGCAATAAGCACTGGCAGAACCGGGCGGGCGGGCCTATGGTCGTATCGTCTTGGGTTGGGGATACGCTAAATGCTGGCTTCCAAACGAATATTGCTGATCATCGGGGGCGGAATCGCTGCCTATAAAACGCTGGATTTGATCCGTCGGCTGCAGGAACGTGGGGCGTCGGTCACGCCGGTTATGACCCGTGCCGCTGAGGAATTTGTGACGCCTTTGTCGGTGTCTGCCCTGTCGGGGCAGAAAGTGGCGCGCGATCTGTTTGATCTGACCGATGAGGCCGAAATGGGACATATTCAGTTGTCCCGCAGCGCTGATCTGGTGGTTGTTGCACCTGCAACAGCGGATTTGATGGCTAAGATGGCCGGTGGCCTGGCCAATGATCTGGCCTCGACCTTGTTGATGGCGACGGACACTCGGGTGTTGATCGCACCAGCGATGAATGTCCGAATGTGGGAACATGCAGCGACGCAGCGCAACAGGGCGCAACTGGCGGCGGACGGGATCATGTTTGTCGGGCCCAACGATGGTGACATGGCCTGCGGCGAATTCGGGCCGGGCCGCATGGCGGAACCGCTTGAGATTGTTGCTGCCATCGAGGCGACGCTGGCACAAGGGCCGCTCAAAGGTAAACGCATTCTGGTGACGTCTGGGCCGACCCATGAACCAATTGATCCGGTGCGCTATATCGCCAATCGTTCAAGTGGGGCGCAGGGCACTGCAATCGCGCGAGCTTTGGCTGCTTTGGGGGCCGAAGTTGTGTTTGTCACGGGGCCTGCCGACGTACCGCCGCCGCAGGGTGTCGAGGTGGTGCATGTTGAAACGGCGCGGCAGATGTCGGATGCAGTGGATGCAGCGCTGCCTGCAGATGCAGGAGTTTTTGTGGCGGCGGTGGCGGATTGGCGCATGGCTAGCGCGTCGGTTCACAAGCTGAAGAAAAGCAAGGATGGTCTGCCGGTGCTGGAATTTGCCGAGAACCCTGACATTCTGGCGCGTGTATCGCAAATGAAGAACGGACGGCCGGGGTTGGTCGTTGGATTTGCGGCCGAGACCAATGATGTGGTTGAAAACGCCACCGCCAAACGATTGCGAAAGCAATGTGATTGGATCGTTGCCAATGACGTGAGCCCAGAAACCGGTATCATGGGCGGATCGGACAATGCAATTGTGCTGATCTCAGAGGACGGGGCTGATATTTGGCCGCGCATGGGCAAAAGTGACGTGGCAGATCGATTGGCAACGCGCATTGCGGTAGCGCTGGAGGATTAGAGAATCTAAATTGGACAGGCAGAATTAAGATGGTTTCAATCCGTGTGACATATGAGGATGGGGCGGACAGGGCTGTGGCTTTGCCATCCTATGAAACTGCCGGGGCCGCAGGTGCGGATGTGCGGGCGAACTTTGTGGATCGTGGGTCAGTGACATTACATCCGGGTGGGCGCAGTTTGGTGCCGACCGGGCTGCGGATCGAGATACCGAACGGGTACGAAGTTCAGATAAGGCCACGGTCCGGGCTGGCGCTTAAGCATGGTATTACCTTGCCGAATGCACCGGGGACAATTGATAGTGATTATCGTGGGCCTTTGGGCGTAATCGTGATGAACGCCGGGGACGCGCCGTTTGTGATCGGTCATGGTGACCGGATTGCGCAGATGGTGCTGGCACCAGTGGTGCAGGCTCAGTTTGATGTTGTTGAAGGCTTGGATGATACTGCGCGCGGTCGCGGTGGCTTTGGCTCAACCGGGACCAGTTGATGCTGTTGGTATTGTTCCTTGCTGGATTGATTTGGATATTTGGATGGCTAACCAAGACTTCGCAGCGTGCGCGCTTTATTATGATCGGTGCTTTGTTTGGCATTGTGTTGTTAGGGCAGGTCGCTTTGCCCGATGGTCATCCGCTGCGCGAAGCGACGGGCGAGTCTCCGGCGTTATGGCTATTGCTTGCTGCATTTGTCGCGGTTGTTTTGCTTTACCGGCGCGGGTTGCAGGCGCTGCGGCGACGCGCCGTAAAAAAGGTTGAGCCAGTGAACACCGCCACCTTTAGCGAAACTGAACTGAACCGCTATGCCCGCCATATCGTGTTGCATGAATTGGGCGGGCCCGGGCAAAAACGGCTGAAACAGGCTAAGGTTCTGGTCATTGGGGCCGGCGGTCTTGGCGCGCCTGTGCTGCTGTATTTGGCGGCGTCTGGTATCGGCACCATTGGGGTGATTGATGATGATGAGGTCGAAAATGCCAATCTGCAACGGCAGGTGATCCACCGGGACGCTGACATTGGCATGCCCAAAGTGTTTTCTGCGCAGGCAGCGATGTTGGCGCAGAACCCTTTTGTAACAGTTCAACCCTATCATCGGCGTTTGGCTGATGAGAACGCCAACGAATTGTTTGCTGACTATGATCTGATTTTGGACGGGACCGATAATTTCAAGACCCGGTATCTGTCCAATCGGATCGCTGTTGAACAAGGCAAGCCGCTGATATCCGGAGCTTTGTCGCAATGGGAGGGACAGCTAAGCGTGTTTGATCCTGCCAACGGTGCGCCCTGTTATCAGTGTATTTTCCCCGAAGCACCTGCAGACGGGCTTGCCCCATCCTGCGCCGAGGCTGGTGTAGTCGGGGCGCTGCCAGGGGTGGTCGGGTCGATGATGGCGCTTGAGGCAATCAAAGTGATAACCGGGGCAGGGTCGCCGTTGCGTGGTGAAATGCTGATTTATGATGGCCTTTATGGGGAATCCCGCAAGATCGGTCTGCAAAGGCGCGGTGATTGCCCGATTTGTGGCTAGGGCGCCAATTCTTGCGCTAACAGGTCAATTACCAGACGAACCCTGCGGTTGAGAGACCTCAACTTTTTGGGTTTTGCACCGGTTTGTGGTGAAACCCGATTCAACATTGGAATTATTTGGGATAGCGTGACGCTCAAAGGAGACATCCCATGATCAACCCAATTCTGTCTGACTGGACCACTCCGTTTCAGATTGCACCGTTTGACGCCATTTCCGATGATGATTTCGCCCCGGCACTGGATGAGGCGTTGGCGGCCCATAATGCCGAAATCCAAGCAATTTCGGACAATAGTGAACCGGCCACTTTTGCCAATACGATTGAGGCATTGGAAGGAGCCGGGCAAGCGCTCGACAAAGTGCTTTCGGTATTTTTCAGCGTTGCCGGAGCTGACAGCAATCCGGCGCGCGAGGGGCTGCAACGTGAATTTTCGCCGCTACTTGCCGCGCATTTCTCTGAGATTTCGGCCAACAAAGCGCTGTTCCGGCGCGTTGCTGATTTATGGGCGAAAAAGGATGGACTTGGATTACCTGACGAACAGGCACGGGTGCTGATGTTGACGCATCGTGGGTTCGTGCGCTCTGGTGCTGCGTTGACCGGGGTCGATGAAGATCGACTGAAAGAGATCAAATCGCGGCTGGCGACTTTGGGGACAGATTTCACCCAAAACCTGCTGGCGGATGAGCGTGATTGGCATATGGAATTGGCCGAG